>JAPUJX010000339.1 GCA_027295975.1 Gammaproteobacteria bacterium | reverse complement strand
AGGCGTTCGCCGAAGCGTGGCTCGATGGCCGATGTGGTTTCGGAACTCGTGAGCATTCCGCGGTTACTCAATCATCCGAATTTCGAGTTGGAGGTGGTGATGATCGAGGAGGATGAACTGAGAGTTTTCGCACCAGAAAAGGTGCGCGGCAGAAAAGGCTGGCGAGTGATTCAGCGGCGCCTTGTGGAAGTGTTGGAGCGGCATCGCTTCTGCTCGGCGTCCGATCTTTTTTCTCTGGTGCCTGGCGAGTTGCCGGAGACATTTACCACCAGAGATCTGGCTGAGGCGATGCGGCAACCGCGCTGGATGGCCCAGAAGCTCGCCTACTGCCTGCGAGAGGCCGGAGAGATCACACTTTGCGGAAAAGAGGGTAACGCCATGTGTTACGTGCGCGAAGCCCCCTGACATGGCGACCTGGATGCGATACGCGTTTGCCCTGCTGATCGGTATTGGCATTGGATACCTTGCCAGCCGGTTCGTCGAAGATGAAGTTTTCGTATCGCTGCCTTCCGCTCCCGCCCAACCTGCATTGGTCTCGTCGGATGTGACGCCCGCTACGCCCGCGCAGGCGCCAGGAAGGAACGCTCCCGCCAGCCTGGCCGATATCATGTTGATTACGAGCGACTATTCGCAGACGGCCGCGCTTTATAACCTGGCTGGCGGTGTTTCGCGCGAGCGACTCGAGGGTTTGCTCGAGGAAGCTTCGGGTATGTCACAAGACAGTGAACGAAGGGCAGCCAGCGCAATTCTGTACGAGCGTTACGCCGAACTCGACCCGGAAGCGGCTATTGAATACCTCTTGAGTCACCCTGGCGTTTATACCAACCAGTGGCTCAGCCGCGTGTTCCACGCATGGTCGCGACATGATCTGCCGTCAGCCGTTGAGCGGGCCTCCGAACTCGATCGATATCTGAGGTCTGTGGCAGGAAGCGCCATATTGAACGCGCGTGACGATCTGCCATCCAGCGAGAGACGCGAGATCGCCGGTCAACTCGGGATTCTCGCGATGATGCGGCAGCTGGAGTCGCAACGGCAGATAGCCATGACCGACCGCGATCCCGAATCTGCCTGGCGCAATGCCCTGGACGTTGAGAATCTCCAGTTTCGCACCCGGAACCTCTACACCGTGGCTGCCATATGGGCAAACATCGATCCGGTTGCCGCCATGAACGCGGTGTCGTCGTTGGATCAGGTTGGTTTACGCGGCAGCATTCAGGCCGCAATTTTGCAGCGATGGGGGCAACGGAGTCCTCATGAGGCGGTTGCTTGGGCTTTCTCCCAGGCACCTTCCAACCAGCGGGCAACACTGTTGGCGACCGCATTGGGTGCGCTGGCCATCACCGAGCCACTGGATGCAATGAACCTGGCACAGAGCCTGAGCGGAAACGAACGCAGTGAGGCGCTCAGCCGGATATTGGGGGGTTGGGCGGCGACCGACCCCAGGTCAGCCGCAGATTGGTTTGAGAGTACCAGCGGAGCCTACAGGACAAAAGCGGTTCACAACGTCGCATCGAATTACGCTCAAAAGTACCCGGAAGAAGCGTTCAACTGGGCAATTTCACTAGCAAAACAGGAATCCGGCATGGCCACCATGACCGTTTTGTCGGTTATCAGTAATTCCGACTCGGAGTACGCCGCCCGGTTGGTGGATCGGATTCCCAGTCAGAATGATCGCAACGCCGCGGCACAGACCGTCGTTCAGATGTGGGCCCAGTCGAACCCCGCAGCAGCGGGGGCGTGGATCGCGGGATTCGCCGACAAAAATCTGCAAACCCAGCTTTACAGCAGCCTTTTACAACAATGGTCCAGGCATGATCCGGTTGCGGCTGTCGGCTATCTCGATCGGATACCCGGGGGCGAAACGCGAGACGCGGCTACGGTTGTGATGATAGTCAACGCTCGTGACAACCTTCAGTTTGCCGAAGACCTGTTTGAACGAATCGAAAATGACGAACAACGGCGTAAAGCCGCCCAGCAGTTGTATCACATGCTGCGCGTTTCGGACTCCAGACGCGCTGAACAGTACAGAATTGCGGGTGGTCTGGATGAGAGTGGGTCGCTAAAACTCCCGCTCGATCGATAACTGTATTTCGTGGGAACTCCAGGTGCCGAACACCCGGGAATTTCGCATCGGGTAGGGACCCGCCTCGAGGTCGCCGAAGTCGATGTAGCGGTATCGGGCATTGATGGTCCAGGGTCCACCGAGATCTCTTGTCACGCCCAGTAGCAGGTTCCAGGTGAATTCATTGCTCTTGGAGGTGTCCTCGAACGTCAATTCTGGCGTTACCCCAGGTACTTCACGCTCTATGTAATCGCTTTCCAGAATGTTGTGCGCGATTCCGACCCCGGCACCGGCCTCCCAGGACCAATGTTCGTTGATAGGGCTGCGGCGGATGACATTTACCATCACGGTTGTCGTTTCGATGTTGGTGAAGATGTTGGTAATGGTTTGAATTGCCGGGGTCGGGACAGTGAGGTCCCAGTCGCTGCGATAACGCCATATCAATTCTGCTTCGAGAGCCCAGTAATTCATCCGTCGGCCGATGGAGACACCCAGTCCGTAGACATAGTCGTCGAAGTCGTCCTCCACTATCTCCCCATCGATGATGCCGTTGATGGGAAGTCCGGTGCCGATGCTGCCCTTGTCGGTGATGTCGTCGGTTGTTGCATAACCACCGGAGATCTTGGCGGCCGCGTACCAGTCGTCGGCCAGTGTTTCGTATGTGATGCCCAACGCAATGATGCAGCCGACAAGCCTGCCTCGGCGAAGGGTTTTCTCATTCATTGTTAATCCTCGATAACCCGGCTAAACCATTAGCGTCCCCATGGTACCCGCTTGGATTTTAGTGAGCGAGAGTTCGAGTTCATTGTTTTGCGGGTGGACGAAACCAGAGCGCCAGATCGTCGCTGAGATTCAGCACCCGTTCCAGTCGTTCATCGGGCTGGCTGGTACCACAGACTACGTAGTAGAGCCCTTTGGACTTTCCCGTGGAGGAAGTTCGCAAGCCGTGATGACGGGCCAGATAAGCCCGGAGGGGGTAATGGGCACCACAGAATTCCACATGATCTATTGAGATTTCCGATGACGCCATGGCTTGTGCTATCGCGGCAACGTCACGGAGTTGATCGGCATCTTTCCCGGTTGCGTCGAAATACCAGTAGGCACGTGTGGTGGCAAACAGGAATACCAACGCGGTTGCGAACCAGATATATTTACTGGACCAACGGGCGAGCAAAGGGGAGACAATCAGGTTTGCCCAGATCGCGAAGAAAGGCAGGCATGGCAACAGGTAGTGTCTGTATTGACGCGGACTGATCAACAACGGCAGTGACGCGGCCAGGCCGAGCCCCAGGAATGCCCAGGAGGTTCGGGAAAAACGAATGTTGCGGCTGCTCAGCCATGCAACAAAGATGAAAAAGGCGGCAACCCCTGCATTGATCACTAATTGCCCAAGTTGATACACGCGCCCATGATCGATGTGACGTTCGCCAGCCAGGCTCTCCAGAAGCTGGGATTTGAGGTAGAACGCGATGCTCACCTGGGCTGTCTCGATGTAAAAAATCGCCAACATGGCCAGCAGCAGACATCCAACGCTCACGGCGGTGGCAACAATGGCCTGGCGCGGGCTGCCGTCGATTATCAGGGCAAACAGGGCAGGGGCGACGAGTGGGAACAGGCCAACCGGGCCTTTGATCAGTAAACCGGCAAGACAACCCGCCGCAACCAGCACATTCATCCACAACGTTTTGCGACCGTACCAGGCAGCCCACACCGCGAACAGTGCGGTCACCGCCACCATGGATTCGAGGAAATTGTTCTTCAATGCGTGACTGGCGACGGGCATGGTGAAGAAGATTGCAAGCGACCACCAGGCAGGCCGATCGGCATCAATTGTTCGACAGACTGTCACCATGAGGGCCGCGATGATCGCGATCATCAACATGCAGAACGTCTTTTCGACCCAGAACGCATTGCCGAACAACGTGAACCACTGCGACTGTATCCAGAGACCGAGTGGCGGATGATCTCTGAACCATTCGACATCCAGGTCGAAATAGGGTGGGAACCAGAAGCTGCCTTCACCGGCGGCGGCGAGTTTTGCGATGGTGGCGTAGATGACGCCGTCGAGCCCCATGCTGCGAGTGGCCAGATCGGCAGCGAGATATAACCAGAAAAGCGCACACACCAGACCGATAAGCGCGGTCTCGGTGCGCTTCGAGTAAGCGGGCGAAGGGGTAAGCGGGAACGCTTGGGAGTTGAACGACATAGCTGGTGATTATGCCGAATCGCCCGAGACAGATCTCCCGAGCCGAGGAATATCCGTCGGAAGTGAGCGCGTCGGCTCGACATTGCAGATCCGTTTGGAAAATAGACACCGATTGAGAACTAACTCGTGTTCGTGGTTAGAATTTGTTATGGCATTACCTCGAGTGTGTTTCGTTATTCCCACGTTTGACGAAGCGGACAACATCACGCCTCTGCTGGCGCAAGTCCTGGAAACGGTGGACAAACACGGTCGGTGGGACTTGAACGTACTGGTGGTTGATGACGAATCACCCGACGGCACGGCAACCAGGGTGAGGGCTTTTTCGAAGGTGGACCCCCGCGTGAGCCTGTTGAGCGGGGTCAGGCGAGGGCTTGGCGACGCTTATCTGCGGGGCTTCGAGCATGCGATGCGTGACATCGCACCCGATGTGCTGGTGCAGATGGACGCGGATTTCTCCCATGCACCTTCGGATTGTGTTCGTCTCCTGGAAGCATTGGATGAGGAAACGGATTTGGTCATCGGCAGCCGTTACGTTGCAGGTGGGCGAATCGACGCCAATTGGGGCCTGTCACGACGATTGTTGTCCCGCGCGGGTAACTTTCTTGCCCGATATGTTGCCAGACTCTACTCGGTGCGGGATTGCACGTCGGGTTTCAAGGCGGTTCGCATGGCGGTGCTCGAGGAGGTCAGACCCCTTCGCTTCAGGCTGCAGGGTTACGTTTTCCAGGTGGCATTGCTGCACAGCCTCGTCGTCGCAGGTGCTCGGGTTCGGGAGATTCCCATCAGTTTTCGCGAATGAACTCG
>JAPUJX010000338.1 GCA_027295975.1 Gammaproteobacteria bacterium | reverse complement strand
GGTAGTGGCGCGCCCGGAGACGCCTGTGCCACCGCGTCATCGCACCCATCCGCGCCAGGGGAAGAGCCGAACAGCCTCGGGCGGCGTCATACGATTCCAGCGGCGCCTGCAACCGTGCGTCGGCCAGTGGAGGCAGCTGTGCCAACAGGAGCGCCAGGTTCTCCAGAGACGCTCGCTCGCTCAAGGGGCGGTGTCCGTGTTTGCGCAATCCACGGATCCCATCGCCATCTATCGCATGCACCTTTCCCGTGGAATCCTTTACGAAGTTGTCCAGGTGTAAGTCGCCGTGCCAGACACCGGATGTATGCAGCTTACCCAACAGGGCGGCAATCTGATCTATGGCTTCACCGTCACCTTCGGCAACCGGGTGAGCGCCGTCCAGATATTCAAACAGCAAACCCCCGCCGACCCCGGCCGGGTCTTCGGGCGCACCGAGGAGCGCCGGCGTCGGCACCCCACAACGGGCCAGGGCCAGCACCCCGGCTCGTTCCCGGTTACGATATCGAGTCGCGCTCGAACCCATGAACAGCTTCAAAATTCGCGGTTCACCCTCCTGGATACACAGAGCCACAAGCCTGCGTCCCGGTAACAGCCGCAACACTTCCCGGCAGCGCAGTTCTATGGGGCTTCCGCCTTCGTCCACGAGATGCAGAAGAAACGGGACGGGCAATGTTCGCCCCAGGGTGATGAGTTCCGCCACTCTCAACGTTGGCGGCGCCCGTGCTGTTGTTAGATCCTCGGTCACGGGTGAAAATACCCTTTCACCAGACCCTTGCGTTTGCCTTTTTTGTACAACGACAACGCACGTTGGTAAACGCTGTGCCAGAAATCACCCTCCTCGGCAAATACCTCCTGCAATGGTCGGCCGCGGTAAACGCGGATGAACCGAAACCACGCGCGGGAATCCAGAGGTAGATCCAGAGTGGAGAAGAGTAACGCCGCCAAATCCCTCAGCAGCCAGCGCTGTGGAATTTCGCGGTGAATCTGAGCTCGATGGAGATCGATCACGGCAAGGCGCACCTCACCACGAGCATAAGGTTCGATCTCGGCAAACAGATGACAAACATAGAAGTCCCGGTGAACAACCCCCGCTTGATGCAGCGTTTTTGCAAATTCGGCAACAGCCTCGGTCAGCAGGCGTTTCTCGAAGGGTGACGGTGGGGTCTGTTCCCAGCGTTCGGTAATGTCCTCGAGGCTTTCGTAACCATCCAGGGCATCACAGATCACAAACGAAAAGCGGCTCGCCGGACTCACTCCCACCTGACCAAAAGCGGCGACCGTCGGCGCGGCAACGCCATTTGCTTCCAGAAACCGGCAGGTTTTGAATTCGTTTCGTGCGCCGATGACGGGCAACCGCGCCAAAACGAGATTTTTCAGTATCTCGCCCCAACCCACGCCGAAATGCAGCTTGGCGAAATACACCCGCTCCCCGAGAACCACCCGGAGGGTGCGACGCCCCACCACTTCGCGATAAACCTCTCCGGTCAACGCGCGCGCGCGCCCACAGGCTTCTTCATCCGACCACAGTTTGGCTATGTCTTCACGAAGATACAGCTCAGCCATCTCAAGACCTCCTCGAGCAAACCACATGCGCGTTCGGGCATATCGCAGCTTCCCGTATCCGCGCCAGAACAAGCCAATGAATTATGAACTGGAGTTGGCGTGTCGCGACTTGATCAATGTCCGGTATGCCGAGGCGTGACCGCTTTCGAGTCTGCGCAGATAATAACGTGCCGGTTGATATAGATGCTCGGATGTATATGGCGGAGTGAAAGCCCCATCTACCAGATCACTTCGCACAAAAAAACAATTCAGTCCGGTCAACCCACATCCGACCAGACGATACCCCCGAATCCGAAGTCTGTTTTCAAGGAACTTGATGGACGCACCGAAACAATCATCATGGCTCCAGCTTCCGCTGTCATCGTAGTCCATGCAATATTCGATGGGCGGTACGAATTTGGCATTGTATTCCAAAACGATGAGACGCGGATTAATGCAGCTGATGGCTTCAAGAACATGATAGTCGTTGCCATCGATGTCAATGGAAAGCATATCGATTTCCGACGCATCAAAATTTTCAGCGATCAGCGAGTTGATATTGTCTCTGGTGATGAACGCTTCGACCACCGTTAACTGGCCAGCGTGAATAATCGCCGAATATTCTTTCTGAATAACACTGACCGATCGTTTGGAAGCTTCAATCCAAAGCCCTCTCCAGCCATCGAAGAGCAACACATTGCTGTTGTTTTCGAGCCCATTCCCAACCCCGAACTCAACGAAGGTTTTGTTGGTCACCCCGATGCGACGAAAAATCTCCTGGACAATACCGTCTTCGTCGCTCTGCGAAAATACCTTGCAACCATGGGCAATGAGACTGTTGGCGTCCTCACTCAACGCTTCTCTCTGCAACCTGTCGAATTGCTCTCGCAATGTGCTCTGCGTCAATGACTTGAGCATGGATTGCATGTTCCGCAACTTCCTTCTGTTATTCAGAAACATGGTGCAGTGACTCGACACCTGCTTGAGAATCTGTAAGAACGGGGTAATATTTGGGCCAAGGTTTGAAGCTCCTGTGGTTGATTTTTCTCCAAAACCATTCTACCAATACGGTGAGGTTCACAGCCTCATAATTACAACGGTGAATGTCAATTGAAGGCGCATTCGAAACACTCGGTCACGCCCGTTACGCTGGTTGCTTCAAAAAACGACGCCGGGGCCAGCCCCCCGTGAAACAACTCCCCAGGGAGAAATCCAGCAGCCTGACCGTCGAATTGCTGGGTGCGTTATATCAATACAAATTCCTACCGAAGCCGATCAAACACTCTTTGTACAGAAAGCTGCGACGCCGCGGTGTCACTCCGAACGAAGAATTCGAGATCGATTTTTTCGGATTGCAGTACAAAGGAAACGTGCAGAACCAGATAGACGCCGATGTCTATTTTTACGGTGGATTCGAAAAGACAATGTTGTTTTTCCTGAGAGACTTCATCGCGACAACACCGGGAATTTTTGTCGATGTGGGTGCAAACGTCGGAAATCACACGCTATTCATGTCTATCCATGCCCAGCACGTGCACAGCTTTGAACCTTTTCCCCCGGTGCTGCATAAAATGAGGTCCCTGGTGGAGTTGAATCAATTGGACAATATTACGATCCACGAGGTCGCTCTTGGTGATGAAGTCGGTGTCATTCCGTTTTACGCCCCGCCGGAGGAAAGCCTGGGGGGCGGGAGTTTCCTCGAATCCGTAGCCCTCAAACATGGCGACCGCCCCGTTGTCGACCTGCCCGTCGCGCGGGGCGACGACTATTTTGCCAGTCACCAGATTGACGGTTTCTCGGCGATAAAAATCGATGTGGAAGGGTATGAAATACCGGTACTGAGAGGGCTGGAATTTACCCTGGGCAAGGTCAGGCCCCTGATTGTCATGGAAGTTACCCATGGCGCATCCGCCAACATCGATACCACGACAGATATCAAAGCCTTCCTACCCGACGACTATGATCTATTCAGATTTGAAAACCAGGATGATCGCCTATTTCGAAATCAGAACCGTGGGACAAAAAAGTCGGGCCGATATCGACTGCATCGGGTCACTGAAACGGCCAGGAAGAAGAGAGCCGATGTGGTGGCATGTCCCCGGGAACTGCTCGACAAACTGCCCAGAACGAACCGGTGAGCGCTTTTCCCTAATCGAGAATTGATCGATAGAAGCTCAGGTATCGTCTCACTGCTTTAGCCCAGGTGAATGTGCGGGCGTAATCTTCTCTTTTTTTCGCTGATGTTTTTCTCGCCGACGGCCGTAGATCATCCTGTATTGACGCTCTGATTTGACCGGCCATGTCTCGTGGTTTCAATACGGAGAAATAATTGGCCAATTCGCCACCCGTTTCGGGTAAGGCGCCGTCACATGAAATGTACACGGGTTTACCCATGGCCATCGCTTCCAATACCGGTAGTCCAAAACCCTCCAGCTCGCTTGGGAATACCAACGCGCGGCAGTTTGCATAAAGCTGCCACTTGCGACCTTCGTCTACCGTACCCACAAAGTGAATTTGCCTCTGTAAACCCATCTCAGAGGCCAGCCGTTTCACCCGTCTGCCATAAGCATTGTCATTGAAACCTACCAGAAGCAGGTTCAATTCAGGCAAGTACTGCATCATCTCGACAAGCAGATGAAAACGCTTCTTCTCTTCGAACAGCCCAAGCGCAAGTAAATAGGGAGCATCAACCTGAGTTACGGGTTTTACATCGGCTCTTTCGGGTGCCGCGATCCCATTTCGAATTACCTCGAATGGAATCGGCGGGATGTCGAAATTTTCCCGCATACCTGTCCTGGTGAATTCCGAAATCGCCGTTAGTCCAACAGAACTGTGCACGATTTTCTGCAAACGATTCTTATAAGCCGCACCAGTTATTCCACGTTTTACCGCTAAAATCCGGAGGTCGTGTAAGGTGAGAACAATACGGGGATGACGCAGCGGCACAGAAGTCGAATCGGGATTCAGCACATGCCAGATATCTCCCGTGGAAAAAGCGTCGGGAACCAGCCTTCTCGCGGGCACGGAAACAATCGTCCTGAAGCTGAAACTCGACTTGAAGATTGGTTGCATTTTTCGGTGAACCAGGAAAGTAAAATCCATGTCATCCGGAACAATTTCAGATAATGCTTCAGCAAAGAAAAATACCACCTGCCCAAGACCGCTGTTCAGCGTGCTTGCCCTTCCGGTATCAACGACAATTCTCGAAGTCACTTGATTTCCGCCTTCGACGTTGCAGGATTTACCTCGCGTTTCCCTCTGGCAAACATTTCGAGGTAGTCGACGGCTTTCTCGGCGAGCAGATAGATTTCTTCGCGCTCGGCCACGGCGCCGCCATTGGTACTCCAATTTGACCTTTCTTCCGACGTCAAGAGCTCCACGACCAACTGGTTGAACTCTTCCTGACGAAACGGATCTGGCGCGACCAGTCCGGCTCCAGCGTCTTTGAGGTAGTGGGCATAACCGCAGTTTGGAGTCACCAATGCAGGTAAACGGGCGATCATCGCTTCGAGTATCACCATGCCGGCGTTTTCGTCATAAGCCGGTAACAACAAACCATCGGCTGAAAACAGGAAGCGAGGCACATCGTCTCGACCGTCCAGGAACCGTACCAGCATGTCCACACCAAGTCGCTTGGCCATGCGCCGGAACGGTTCCGCGTTGTCGTTTCCGAGAACGAACAGTCTCGTGCGCTCATAGAGAGGTCCAGGCAGGCCGTGCAGCGCGAACAGGACCCGGTCGAGCCCCTTTTTGATGAACCCGGAGCCGACAAAAAGAAGCAGTAACTCGTTTTCGGTTATACCGAATTCCTGGCGCAGTTCAGCGCGGATCTCATTTTTGTTTGCCGGTGCAGCACGGTCCCGGTCGATACCTGGCGGGAGCGGATGGAATCGTTCGGGCGGGGTGCGGTAGTGTTTACGAAAAATCGGTGTCTGGACGTTGGAGATGGTCAAGATCTCCGTATGGCTGGCGGTATCGAACACCGCTCGTTCCGCGCTGGCAAAGTGTCTGTAGCGGGGTAAAAAACGGTAGAACAGGTTGCGCTGGGTGCGCGCCTTCTCCTCGTAACACGAATCCCCCGCATAATAGACATCGAGGCCGGGCATCTTGTTCAGTCCCACGACCAGATCTACCGGCCGCTCATCCAGGTGGTCCCGCACCCACTCGGCAAAACGTTCGTAACGAGAATGGTTGGTCAGGGCGGTTACCGGAACGATGACCAGTTCGAAACAGTCTTCCTCGAGTTCGGGTGCGTTCCAGTGCAGAACGTATACCCGCACCCGGTGGCCGCGGTGCAGACATTCCCGGGCCATCTTCATCAAATCGCGCGATATTCCCCCATGAGGAAAGTATTTAAACAGGCAGAACGCGATCTGCATTGAATGTTTCCTGAGCCAGTTGCCAGATCCCTTCTGGAGTCAACCTGGAGTGACAAGCGGGCGAAATGACCTGGTCCCGCCAGTATTGAGGCATGCCCTGGTACCTGCAAGTTCGCTTGAGACAAGGCGCACACGGGAAATCTGCCTGGGCGATGACGACGTTGGACCCACGGCACCCGGTAAGCGCGCTGTCGGTACTACCGTACATCACGAGTGTCGGTACGTTCAACGCGGCACTGAGATGAGCAAGGCCAGAGTCCACACCAATGGCCAATCCTGATTTCTCGAGGCGATGCGCGAGTTCAGACAAGGGGACTCGATCCCATACTTCCGCTTCCGTAACATTTGCAATACGCTCGGCAGTTGCCCGTTCAATCTCATCACCCCAGGGCAGGGCGACCCGATACCCCGCGCCGGCCGCGAGCCGCGCGAGCTCCACCCACATATCCTCCGGCCAGCGTTTGCTGGACCAGGTGGTACCGTGGAGCAATACGCAGGTGTTCGACGGTGATACATCCATCGCAATTCGATAGTCGGCCGCCGCGTTGTGATCCAACTCGTATCCAAGCGCCGCGGCAAACAGCTGGCGCTGCCGATCGATGGCATGTTGCCCCACGGCAACCGGAATTCTCCGATTGTAGAAGGCCGCGGCCGCCCCCTCGCGCGCCGTGGCGGTTGAGAATCCCGCTTTGAGAGTACCCCGGCTCAACGCAAGAACCACACTGCTTTTCAGAAGTCCTTGTGCATCGAGAATCAAATCGTATCGCTCCGAGCGCAGCTTTTTGACGAAAGCGCCCAGTTCAAAACGATGGGCCAACAGGTCTCCGCGCCACCGACGCCAGGAGATCGGCAACACATTGTCGACTCCCGGATGCCGAGCCGGCACAGCCGCAAACGCCTCTTCGACTACCCAATCGAAGCGGATGCCTCGAGCATGAGCATCGGAGACCGCCGGTAACGCATGGATCACGTCCCCGAGCGAAGACATCTTGATCAACAACACGCGCATCAAAACACCTCGATGACCTGCTGGGGAGACACCTCGTTCAGGCAGTTCATATGTCCCAGGGGACACTCACGCTGAAAACATGGGCTGCAGGGCAGGTTGTTGCGAACAACGACCGCTTGCTTACCCAGGGGCGGCGTGAAGTCCGGTGAGGTTGAACCGAAAATTGCCACCACCCGGACGCTCAACGCGGATGCGATATGCATCAACCCGGAATCGTTGGTCACCACCCGCTCGGCCTGCGCAATCAGATCCACGGCATCGAGCAGGCTCGTTTTACCGGCAAGGTTGGCGAGACCGTCTCCGCTCAGCGTCTCTATCGTTCTGCAGGCCTCAACGTCCCCGGGCGAACCGATGAGCCACACCTGATGACCTTGCGCCGTTGCATGCCTGGCGACTTCCGCATAATGCCTGGCGGGCCAACGTTTCGTTATGCCAAACTCGGCGCCCGGACAAAGTACCGTTACCGGGCGGTTCGAACTCAGACCGAACTCAGACATTTTTCGCGCGGCGTTGTGCTCATCCACGGTAAGCTCGGGAACCGGATACGGCTTCTCTAGCGGTGTATCCGGGGGAAACCCAAGGGCCATGAAACGTTCGATCATCAGCGGATAACGTTTGCGGTCCAAACGGCGCCGGTCGTTCAGAAAACCGATTCGCGTTTCCCCCCGCCACCCGGTACGCCTGGGGATCCCGGCCCACCAGGGGGTCAGTGCCGACTTGAAGGAGTTTGGCAGCACGATCGCTCGAGCATACGCCTCGGCCGCCAGCCCTTGTCCAATCCGGCGGCGTTTTGTCAGCGCAAGCTCTCCATGGGCCAGATTGAACTCGATGGCGCGTGCCACCCCGGGCATCCGCCCCGCGAGGGGTTCGGTTGCAGGCGGTGCCAGCATATGTATTTCCACCTGGGGATCGTTCCGCAAGAGCACCTGTACCAGGCAATCCGCCATCACCATGTCGCCTATCCAGGCGGGAGCCACAATCAGTAACTTGTCCTTTGCCGGCTCAGAGCGTTGCGCCATATCAAGCGTCTCCGCTAATGGCCTAGTGTCCTGTTTTACAGATAAGTTTAGTGAGATGCGCAGGATGTTTTGTTCCTGGCAAGGCGGGACGACGAGTGGTGGCAGGTCCCACGCGAGGAGGAGTAACGCAGCCAGGGGCAAAAAAGACCAGCAGATCGTTAAACTTATTTGTGAAACAGGACACTCGGTGCTCCAACAAGCGCCGATCGCACCACAGGTCAATGCCGCGCGGAAGCCTCAAGACCGATGCGCGCCGTCGACCGGAGTATGCCATTCAGGAAAAGCATTACGTTTACCCCGCACTTGATCGAAATAGGCTGTTTGCAACCGTTCGGTGAGCGGACCCCGTTTACCATCGCCGATCCGGCGCCCGTCGAGTTCGCGAATCGGCAACACCTCGGCCGCGGTGCCGGTAAAAAAGGCTTCATCGCAGATGTAGACCTCATCGCGCGTGATGCGCCGCTCCTTTACCAGCACACCCATCTCATCCGCCAGGTGGAACACCGTATTTCGCGTGATCCCGTCCAGGCAGGAGGTGAGTTCCGGGGTGTGCAGCACGCCGTTTTTGACGAGAAATACATTCTCTCCACTGCCTTCCGCCACATAACCCTCGTTGTCCAACAACAGCGCCTCATCACAGCCACTGTCCAGGGCTTCATGCAGAGCGAGAATGGAATTGATGTAGTTGCCATTCGCTTTCGCCTTACACATGGTGATGTTGACATGGTGACGGGTAAAGGAAGACGTTCGTACGACGATACCTTTCTCCCCGCTATCGGCATCCATGTAATCCGGCCAGGGCCAGGCCGCGACCATAAGATTCACCGATAAATCTTTTGCCCTCAAACCCATGGCTTCCGAGCCGAGATAGACCATCGGGCGCAGGTACCCCTCGGGAAGACCGTTGGCGCGAAACACCTCGAGCTGAGCTTCCCTGACTTCTTCTTTTGAATAGGGAATTTCCAATCCCAGAATATGCGCCGAGTTGAAGAGCCTGTCGGTGTGTTCATTCAAACGAAAGATGCAGGCACCACGGGGGGTGGCGTAACCACGCACGCCTTCGAACACCCCAACCCCGTAGTGCAGGGTGTGGGTGAGCACGTGCACCTTCGCTTCTCGCCAGGGTACCAGGGCGCCGTTCTGCCAGATCCAACCGTCGCGGTCCGCAAAGTCCGTAGCCGTCATATCTCCGTGTTTCCTACTCGATTCGCCGGGTTATTCGCCAAAAAGATCGAACCAGGCTGTCATGATCTCAGGACCAAACCGAGAAAACACCCTGGCCGTAACTCGCTGTTCGGCATCTCCATTATACCGCGATGCCATTGTGTCCGGCGCTCATTGCGAACGGCTGATGGTTTCCGATTCAGGACTCCGAGGCAGGCGATACCCGTAACACTTCCGAGATGGTGGTGAACCCCGCACCCACCTTCTGTGCGCCGGACAAACGCAGGGTGCGCATACCCGCCTTGAGCGCCTGCTTGCGCAACAGGTCGAGATCCATATCGCCATGAAGCACCGTTTTAATTTTATCGGTCATCGGCAGGAGTTCGTATATGCCCATCCGCCCCTGGAAACCGGTATTGCGACACTCGAGACAACCCACGGGTGCAAATACCTTGTCCGGGGGCTTCGCCCGGAAGGGACGGGTGAGAAGCTCCCACGCCTCGACATCCACATCCTCTTCCGTCTTGCAGTGAGGACAAAGGGTACGGACCAGTCGCTGGGCCATCACACCAAGCACGGTTGCCTTGATGAGGAAGGCAGGTAAGCCGAGATCCAACAATCGGGTTACCGCGGTGGGGGCGTCGTTCGTGTGTAATGTGGAGAGTACCAGATGACCGGTGAGAGCCGCCTGAATTGCCATTTCGGCAGTCTCCAGATCACGGATCTCGCCGATCATGATGATGTCGGGATCCTGGCGTAACAGGGCACGCACCCCGGAGGCAAAACTCACTTCTATGTTGTGTTGCACCTGCATCTGGTTGAAAGACGGTTCCACCATCTCGATGGGGTCTTCGATGGTGCAAACGTTAACCTCCGAGGTCGCCAGTTGTTTGAGGGTGGAGTACAGGGTAGTGGTTTTACCGGAGCCGGTGGGACCGGTCACGAGCACGATGCCATTCCCCGACTGGATCATCTTATCCCAACGATCATAGTCATCGCCCACCAGACCGAGTTCCTGGAAGCTGCGTAACAACACATCCGGATCGAAGATACGCAAAACCATCTTCTCTCCGAAGGCCGTGGGCAACGTGGACAGCCGCAGTTCGATCTCTTCGCCGTCGACGTTTTTGGTTTTTACCCGCCCGTCCTGGGGCCGGCGTTTTTCCGCGACATCCATTCGACCGAGAATTTTGAGTCGGCTTGTTACCGCGGCGTTTACCGCAGGCGGCAATTCGTAAACATGATGTAACACCCCATCGATACGGAATCGGATCATGCCCTTGTCGCGACGAGGCTCTATGTGGATGTCACTGGCCCTTTGCTCGAATGCATACTGCAACAGCCAATCCACGATGTTGACTACATGGGCGTCGTTGGCTTCCGGGGATTTGTTCGAGCCGAGTTCGAGCATCTGCTCGAAGTTGGTAACCCCCGACACCTCCAAACCCGCATTTTCCGCCTTTGCCACCGAGCGGGACATCGTGTACCACTCGAGGGTGTAGCGGGTCAGATCGGCGGGATTACAGACGACGCGGCGGATCTTTCTGCCCCGCAACGTCTGGGTGAGCATGCTCTCCCATTGGTACATATACGGCTGAGCGCTTGCGAGCACTACCTCATCGTCCGTTACGTCCACCGCCAGAATGCTATGCCGCTGGGCGAAGGCGTATGACATGACCTCCGTTACCGCGTTGACATTGACACTCAAAGGCTCGATGCGGAGATATTTCTGACCGGATTTCCGGCTCAACCATTGGGTCAACGTTTCGAGGTCGAGGGTGTGCCCCGGATCGTTGCGGTTCTCATACTCGCGACTCGCGACAACCTCCATGGGATGTTGCAGGAGTTCTTTTTTTGTCCGTGGCGCAATGAGAATGTCTTCCGCCTGGCGCTTGCTGACGAAACCTTCCCGAACCAGATCATCAAGCACCACGGGCAAATCCACCAGAAGCTCCTGACGGTTGTCCCGAGGTTCGGTTGCGGTAGTCGTCGTTTTGGGATCCGGAGGATTCCGTGGCGCTCCAGGCGCTGGATCCGTCTCTTCGGAGGTCAAAGGCGTGGCCACGTATATCCCTGCTTCAGCCAATCTTCCTCAGTAAAATCCAACACTTATCTATTTGCAACCTCATCTCAGAGCGAGTTTGACCCAGTTCACAGTCTCGCCGACAAGTCACCGCTCGGACGAACGTTCTGGATGGTTTGGCGGAAACCGGGGGTAAGGTAGAATTCGGGCTTTTTCGGCTCGGTAGAAGACTCGGTGGAAGACTCGGTGGAAGACTCCGTGGAAGACTCGGTGAAAAGTTCGGTGGACACGAGTGAATTTGCCAGGTGGTTTCGGGATTCGACCCCGTATATCAGCGCGCACCGGAACAAGATCTTCGTGGTGCTGCTGGGGGGTGATGCGCTGGAACACAACAATCTCACCAACATTGTCCACGATCTCGCGCTGTTACACGTGCTCGGAGTACGGCTGGTGGTGGTTCATGGAGCGCGACCACAGATCGACGCCGCGCTGCCTGGTAGTACATTTCATGGGTCACTTCGGGTGACGGATGCAATCGCCATGGAGACCATTCTGGGAATCAACGGGCAGCTCACCGCCAGGCTCGAAGCGCTCTTTTCGACCGGCTTGCCAACGAGTCCGCTGCACAACACGGACATAGCCGTAATATCGGGAAACTTCGTGACAGCACGCCCAATCGGCGTGGTGGACGGGGGGACGGGGTGGACCATCTTTTTACCGGCGTGACCCGTAAGGTGCATGCAAGCAGAATAAACGCCGCGCTGTCGAACAATGCCCTGGTGCTCATATCTCCCTTCGGGTACTCGTCCTCGGGACAAGCTTTCAACCTCGCATCCGCTGATCTTGCCGCCGATGTCGCTCTCGGTCTGCATGCGGACAAGCTCATCACTTTTGACGACCAGGCTTATGTGACAGACGCCGCCGGCAACTCCCTGACTAATCTGACCCCCGTCGAACTGGATGCGCTGCTGGATGAGGTCATCCCCGCCGGCGCCCGGATGAATCGCCTGCGTGCGTTGCTCAAGGCTTCGCGCGGAGGAGTGAAACGATGCCACAGCGTATGTTTCGCCGATGACGGCGCACTTCTTGCGGAACTCTTTACCGCGCGGGGGCGCGGCACGCAGATCTGTGAGACCCACGCCGACCTGGTACGACCTGCGCGCCAGACGGATGTGGCGGGAATCGTCGAGCTGATTAGACCCCTCGAAGAAGCCGGTGTGCTCGTGCGTCGTTCCCGCGATCGACTGGAGCAGGAAATAGACCGTTTTCTGGTTGCCGAGATCGATGGCATCGTGGTCGGATGCTGCGCGCTTTATCCGTGTGGCACGAGCGCCGAACTGGCCTGCGTGGCCGTTCACGAATCCTACCGGAAGTCCCGGGACAATCCGGGCGTCGGGGTGAGCCTGCTGCACGCCACGGAAGCGGTGGCGATAAACGCTGGTCTGGACAGCCTGTTCGTGTTGACCACACAGACTCACGACTGGTTTCTGGAAAACGGGTTCACCGATACGGATATCGATCAACTACCCGCGCCCACACAGAGCTTGTATAACTATCAACGCAACGCCAAAGTGATGGTAAAACGTTTAGGGAACCTGGTGCGCCAGACACTTTGACGATGGATGGAGACACCGAAGGTAACATGATCGATAAGCGCCCTTTTTCTTCACGGGTCGTCGACGGCGTGGAACAGGCTCCAAGCCGAGCGATGTTGTATGCCGTTGGCTTCAAGGAGGAAGACTTCAAAAAACCCCAGGTCGGCATCGCGTCGACCTGGAGCATGGTTACACCATGCAACATGCATATTAACGATCTCGCGGAAGCGGCCGCGAAGGGAGCGGACGAGGCCGGCGGGAAAAGCGTGGTGTTCAACACCATCACCGTTTCCGACGGAATCTCCATGGGGACACCCGGCATGCGTTACTCTCTGGTGTCTCGTGAGGTGATTGCCGATTCCATCGAAACGGTGGTTGGGGCACAGGGCTTCGATGGTTTTGTCGCGATCGGCGGATGCGACAAAAACATGCCGGGTTGCGCAATGGCAATTGCCCGCCTGGACCGGCCCAGTGTCTTCGTTTACGGCGGAACAATTCTCCCGGGCAAGGAGCGCCGCGACGTGGTTTCCGTATTCGAAGCAGTAGGAGGCCATGCCGCCGGCACCGTGTCAGACATCGAATTGAAAGAGGTCGAGACCACCGCCATTCCCGGCCCGGGTTCCTGCGCCGGCATGTACACCGCCAACACAATGGCCACCGCCATTGAAGCCCTCGGCCTCTCCCTGGCAAACAGCTCGGCTCTGAATGCCGTTTCCGAAGCCAAACGCATCGACAGTCATGACGCGGGAGTTGCGGTCTGCCACTTGATCGAGCGGGGTATCAAACCGAGCGACATCCTTTGCCGTGAAGCGTTCGAGAATGCCATCACCGTGGTCATCACCCTCGAAGGTTCGACCAATGCCGTTTTACATCTACTGGCCATCGCAAACGCCGCGGGCGTGCCCCTGGAACTCGATGATTTCACGCGGATTGGCCTGCGGGTGCCGGTTCTCGCCGATATGCGCCCGGCTGGACCATATTCGATGAGCGATCTCATCGATGTGGGAGGCATCCAACCGTTGATGAAGATCCTCCTCGACGAAGGTCTCCTGCACGGCGACTGCCTGACCGTCACCGGACAAACGGTTGCCGAGAATCTGGCTGGAGTCGAACCTTATCCCCCGGAACCAAAAGTCATCCGCCCGTTGAGCAACCCGATAAAAAAGGACTCTCATCTGGTGGTGTTGTACGGAAACCTCGCCCCCGAAGGGGCCGTGGCCAAAATCACCGGGCACGAAGGTCTTGCCTTCGAGGGTCATGCCAGATGTTTCCATGGTGAGGAAGCGGCCATGGAAGCCATCCTGGCGGGTCAGATCGGCAAAGGAGATGTGGTGATCGTGCGTTATGAAGGCCCGCGCGGCGGCCCGGGTATGCGGGAGATGTTGAGCGTCACCAGCGCGATCAACGGCCTCGGCCTCGCCCAGGACGTGGCGTTGGTTACCGACGGCCGTTTCTCCGGTGGATCCCACGGTTTTGTGATCGGACATGTCACGCCGGAGGCTTTCGACGGCGGGCCAATTGCTCTGCTCGAAGACGGGGACACCATCAGGATAGACGCGGAAACGCGCAAAATCACCGTCGAGGTGAGCGACGAGGGGTTGACCCGGCGCCGGAAGGAATGGAAGCAACCCGCGCCTTACGCGACCAGAGGAGTGCTGGCGAAGTACGCCAGACTCGTAAGCACGGCGAGCGAAGGCGCCGTGACCGACAACTAGTAAGTAGTGTCCTGTTTCATATTGGTGGTTGCGTGGTCGACGAAAAAATAAGCCAGCAGGGAACCAGACTCGCGCGCAGGCAAATTCTCGAGCCGGGGGAAAGTTCGTCCTGGCATGTCGATCCATATCACCGCTTCTCGGTCGTCATCAGAGGCAGCGAGCTGGCAATAGAGTATCGCGATGGCGCTACGGATCACCTGACGGTGACACCCGGCGAGGCGGGATGGGAAAAGCCGACCAATCGCATACACAGGGCCGTGAACGTCGGCGTGGACCCTTTTGAGGAGATCACATTGTTCTTCCTGGACCGACCCACTTCCATCCCGCAACCAGTGCAACCCGACCCGTAGCGGGGCCGCCGGATTCGACACACGAATTTTCCTGGATCAACAAATGAGCGCATATCTCATCGTCGACATCACCGTGCATGATCAACGGCAATATCTCGAATACGTCAAACGGGTACCGCCGCTGGTTGAAAAACACGGCGGCGTTTATCTGATTCGCGGTGGCGACCCGAAACCCCTGGAAGGCAACTGGCAACCCGGCAGGCTGGTGGTGCTGCGTTTTCCCGATAGCCAATCCGCGCGTGCTTTCATCGAAGACCCGGATTACGCACCCGTCAAAGCCATCCGCCACCAGGCAGCGGATACCAATCTCGTGCTTGCTGAGGGTGTCTAGCGTCCCGGGAGTAGAGTGATGACCGACCACCAACCCGAACAGGGGTCCCCCGTACGGCGATCGGATTCCGGCGGCAATTCCAGCTTCGTTACGCTGGAGAATCTACAAAAAATAGCGCGATTCCTGACACCGTTAAAATGGGTCTCGATATTCGCGTTCGTAATATTTGCCGTCACTTTCATTTTCAGCGTTGTCGAAGCTCACCTGGATCGATACACCATCCCCTCGGTCGTCGGTGGAATGTGGGCGATGCTCCTGTTCGCGTTCATCACCGGGTTTCAGGTAATACCCGCACACGCCCCGGCCGAAGCCTCCATGACCGAGCGGATGACCACCCAAATCGCCCGAGCCGCCTACTGGCTGCTTGCAGCCCTGACGGGCACCGCTTCACTGGGGGCACTCGTGATAACGTTCCGCCTGTTGGTCATCTGGAGTTCCGAACACGGCGCCTGACGACCTGCGGGCGGGCTCGACTCCCATCGATCGACTGGAAACCAACCATGAGTCACTGGATCTATCTTTCCGCAGCCATCGCCACCGAGGTGGCCGGCACCGTATGTATGAAACTCTCCAACGGTTTCGAGCAAACCACATACTCGGTTCTGGTATTCGTTTTTTACGGCCTCTCTTTCTATTTACTGACAATCGCTCTGAAGCACATCGACGTCAGTATCGCCTATGCGATCTGGGCTGGTGCAGGTGTTGCGCTCATCTCGGTGTTGGGACTGGTTGTATTCAACGAGCCTCTCAACGTGGGGAAAGTAATTTCACTCCTCGCAATCGTCGCCGGCGTGGTCGGGCTCAACCTCTCCACGACGGCCCCCGCAACGCCGGGCCCGTTGTGAAGTTCGCCGCACTCGCATTTGCCGCGATTGGCGTTATCGCCATCGGATCACTTCTTTTTGTGGTGTTGATACCGGGTTTTCTATGTGACAACACCCTCATCGAGGAGGTGTTATCACCAGACGGGAAGATGAAAGCCGTTGTTTTTCGGCGTGAGTGCGGCAGTTCGGGAGACTACGCCACCCAGGTGTCCATAGTCCCGGCCAGCACCGGATTGCCCAGCGGCGTAGGCAATATCTTCATCGCCAACACCAACGACGGCGCGGCACCGCGATCCCACACCGCCGGCCCCGCGGTGAAAGTACAGTGGCGCGACAAGACCTTCCTGGTGTTATCGCATCATCCGGACGCCAGGGTCTTCCTGTCGAAGCCGCTAATCGGCGACATAGGTGTCGGGTACCATCAAACAGGACCCCGGGGGTAACGGGGGGAGCTTTGCTAACAACGAGAGCCGCACATGCTTTTTACCAAGCGCTTACACGAACCCATCCGCAACGGCGAGGTGACCTGCAGTATTCGCATCTGGAAGCGGCCTCGGGTGACGCCGGGCAAAAGTTATACACTGGGAACGGGGCGCGTGGTGGTCGACAAGCTGTTTCATATCGAACTGGAGGACATCACGCCCTCACTGGCGAGGAAATCGGGTTTCAGCGGCGTCGCCGACCTCCTCAAAGTAGCCAAACACGGCACGGGAGAAAACGTATATCTCATCGAATTTCACTACGAAAGTCAGCCGGCAATCCCTGGCGGCACATGTTCAATCGAACGGCCGCAATAATCCTGGTCGTCATGGTGATAAGCGCATGCGCAAGCGCCGCAAAGATCAGGGAACTCGAAGAGGGTGTCTGGCAGATCGACTGCTCGGGCGGTTACCACAACTGGTCCGGATGTCATGACTTCGCGAAACGTATCTGCGGCAAGGAAAATTTCGAAATTGTGTCTCGGGTAACCAACGAAGGCGGGTCAAACGTCGGCTCGAACGATTGGTCAACCGCCGGATCCGTCGTCACTCGCACCATGGTGGTCAGGTGTTTATGAATTACTGAACCCTCGAGCCAGCCAAACTTTTACCCGTTTTGTGAGTCAACTTCGAAACCATCAGCCATGCCTTACCTGAAAATACCCGATGAGTTTCCCGTCCTGAGGCGCAACGGTCTGCTCCTGCGGGAGCTGAACGAATCCGATTTACCGGCCTGGTATGCAAGGCTGACGGATGCGAAAGCCGCCTCTCTGGCTGGAGATCCGGTGGCAACTTCCATGAGCGACGTCGAGGAAGGGCTCGCCCATCATCGACGCGCGTTTGCCGAGAAAGAAGGAATCCGCTGGGCCCTGGTTCCAGATGAAATCGGCACTTCCGTGGGTAGCTTCGGCTTCGGCAACTTCGACGAACCCAATTTGAGCGTCGGTCTCGGCGGCGCCGTTGCTCGAAAACATTGGGGACGGGGTTTCGCCTCGACCGCCGGCGCCGCGATCGTCGAATACGCGTTCGAGGTGTTGGAAATGGAGCGTATTCAGGCGGAGACGCTGACGGTAAACGCGGCCGCCGCCAGAGTGCTCGAAAAACTGGGTTTCGAACGAGAGGGGTTGATGCGCGGTTATCGAGTATACAAAGGGGAGCGCAGGGACTTCTATCTGTACGCGTTGCTGAAGGAGAGTAACAACGGGTCAGACCGTGATTGATGAACCCGCCAAGCTCTCCAAAGCGAGGGAACATCTGCATCTCGTTGAACAGACCCTGGTTTCGCCAGACGCGGAGTTCCATCTCGAAGAGGGGTTCTACCTGCTCGAGGACATCATCGAGCACAAGGCGGGGGATGCCGCGGTCGCCACCACCCTCGGTGAGACCTACTTCACGAAACTGCTGGCGTTTATTCGGGAGGAACTCGAGCCCCGAGACGTTCCTGAACCCAGGCTCAAGCACCTCATGAAGCTCACCCAGGTTTTAGGCAACTCTTCTTTTGGAAAAGATGTGGACGTGCCCGCTCTTACCGCGAAAGTTGCCCGGCGTTATATCGACAGCGTCTTCGAGGGATACTCACCAGCGGATAAAAAGAGAGCCATAAAAGGCCTGATGGTCAAACTTGGCCCTCCTTACCGCGGCAAAATCATCGAGTAATTCGCCCGAAAGTTCTATGCGGTTATACTCGGGCGAAGCCGCAAACGGGTACCGACCCGACTCATGGAGACTCGCTCATGATTTCCTCCCGCAGAACCTTCCTGCTGACATCTTCCGGAGCCGCATTAGGCACTTTCTACGCGCCGGGGCTTGCCGCGGCTGATTCCGCCGACTCTCAAACAACCTGGGCCGCGAGCGGACTTGCCACGGGTTCACCCATACCGCTGCGCAACAAATCGATACCCGATTTTCTTTCCGAAAAGCAACTCGCCATCCACCATACCTCACACTACGGTGGCGCGTTACGCGGTTACTCCACCCTCGACGATAGTCTGCAATCGGAAACGGCGTTCGCCTCCAACGCACTCGCTTCGATGCTGCGATCGAGAGTAAGCAAAGGGAACAGCGTAATCCTGCACGAAATATATTTCGCCCGACTGGCGGTCGAGGCAAATAAACCCCAGGGCGACCTGGCCGCGATGATTCGCAAGCGTTTCGGATCTTTCGAAAAATGGGAAGCGGATTTTGTCGCCGCGGGGAAAAGCGCCGCAGGATGGGCACTGCTCGTCCACCACCCGGTCAACGGTAAGCTCTACAACGTCGCGAGCGACGAACATGCGGTGAGTGTCCTGTGGATGGCAACTCCCCTCGTTGCCATGGATACTTACGAACATGCTTTTTACCTCGACTATGAGAACCGTAAGGCTCAGTACGTCGAGAAGTTCGTAGCGCACATCGACTGGCAGGCCGTGCAGAGCGGCGCCATCTGAGCAGCGTGTTGAATTCCCCTTTGGCCGATCTAGGGAACCTCCTGTCCAGAATCCTGTTCCTGATTGCCCTGACGGCCGGATTCGGTTGCGAGCCCGAAGTGGGCAGCGATGCCTGGTGTGAGGCAATCGCCGAGAAGCCAAAAGGCGAGTTGACGATGAACGAAGTCGGTGAGTTTGCCCGCAACTGTATTTTCAAAAACTACGAGACGGACGAATAACACAATGTTCGTGCCCGAGGATTTTGCAATTCCCGGGGAGCACAGCAACGATCGACTGCGCCTCAGGAGGTTGTCGGTGGCGGACGCACAGAAGGATTACGAAGCGGTCGTAGAAACCCGGATTCGCCTGCGTAAATCCTCCCACCACGGCTGGCCCCGCGAAGGCTTCACCCTGGATGAAAACATCGCCGATCTGGAACGACACGAACGCGAATTCGGCAATCGCGAAGCCTTTACCTACACGGTGGTCACTCTGGATGAGTCCAGAGTTCTAGGCTGTGTGTACATCAACCCCTGCGACGTTGAACACGGTGCCCTGGTTCGCCTGTGGGTGCGAGACAGCGAACAGCTTCTCCTGGCTTTCCTGACCACGACGGTGCAGGCATGGCTGGCGGATGTCTGGCCATTTGCCGACGTTAGAATCGAGAACATCGGCTGATCGGGCTCGCCATTGGTAAGCCATTGGCGAGCCATTTTCTCCGGCAAACATAAACAACCCGCAGCGTGGCATAATCGCCCGTTCCGAAGAGAGGAGCCTCGCTAATGTCCTGTTTCACGATGAAATATCCCGACGACCCGACGATATCAGCAGGGTGAAATTTCTCCGTTGGCTCTCCACACCGATTTCGTTTCTCGCCCTGTGCGGCATATTCCCCCTGTTAGGATATTTCATCGTCAACTGGTTTGATCGTTTTTGCGCGCCCGAGCAGTTCATCGCGGGATCCTGCGTCGCCACCTGGCATGTGTCTGCGATCGACGCAACAATATATGGAGTGGCTTTCGTATTGAGCCTGTTGCTCGTAATCGTACCGGCCACCATCGCTCCCGTCGGAAAGAAAATCACTTCGGTGGTTGCTTTCCTGTTCTGGGCGGCAATGTTGAGCGGGTTGAGTTTTCTCTTCAGCCGGCTACCAGGCTCCATGGCGATCGGCTGGGCAGTCCTTGCCGTTCCCATGGCTATCTCCGTCGCGGGCGGGGGTATCGGTCTGCTGGTCGTTCGCTCGCGAACGGCAAAAACCATCTGAGATCTTGTTTGACCAGCCGGTTCTCATCGGCCACCGGCAAGGTTCGCCCATCCAAGGTCTTCTCGATCTGGTTTCTGGAGGAACGGTGTACCGAACGTTGTTATTGATCCTGGGGGTTTATTACCTGACCACGGGGATCTTCGGTGCCGTCAGCTCCTCGATGTGGCTTCCGAATACATTCAATTTCGTCGTTAGTCCCGGCAGCGCTCAGATGCTGGCGTCGGGCATCGGGTTTATTGGTTTGTTAATGGTTGCCTGCTCCACGATTGTCGAATCCAGAGCCCGTGTCCTGGTCTGTTTTACCCTCATCGGCGGCCATTTGTGGAACCTCTCGGCACATGTTTTCAACTACGTCAATGGATACGAATCCAATCTCGCCGTCACGACCCTGG
>JAPUJX010000337.1 GCA_027295975.1 Gammaproteobacteria bacterium | reverse complement strand
CAGTCACCCATTGCAGATCGATCTTTTTTTACCATCGACACCAGGGGATTCTCCGGCGCCCCCGCCAAGCCCTCCGGCGACCCCGGTACCCGCCCCATCGCAACTCGAAGAAATCGTGAGAGAGACGAACGTGGACGAGTTGACACCCAAGGAGGCGCTTCTGCTGCTCTATCGGTTGAGGGGACATCTCGAATAACCCATCGTCCGCCGAGGGTGTACTTCAGGTCATGTGGCCGAGCCGAGGGGTGCCTAAAGCTTTCGTCGAGCTATAACCTTTTACCTAAAACACCGTTAGAATACCGGGCTTTGTTGCAACCGGCCTCGCCTGATGACCTTTGTCGTTGTCGAAAACTGCATTAAATGCAAACTCACGGACTGCGTCGAGGTGTGTCCCGTGGATTGTTTCTACGAAGGACCCAATATGCTGGTAATCCATCCGGACGAGTGCATCGACTGTGCGTTATGCGAGCCGGAATGCCCCATCAACGCGATATTCTCCGAAGACGAACTACCCGACGACCAGCAGGATTTTCTGGAGATCAACGCGGACCTCGCAGAAACGTTCCCAAACATCACCGAGCAGAAAGACCCACTGCCGGATCACGAGGAATGGGACGGCAAGCCGGATAAGCGGGAACTGCTCGAACGCTGATCTAAGGCCCGATCACCGCGCGAGGACTGACGGGATCGCCTTCCTTACGAATTTCAAAGTGCAGAGTCTGCGGGGCAGGTCCTCGTCCTCCAACGTGGGCGATCAGTCCACCAGCCTCGATGGAATCTCCCTCGGCGACGGAAGGTGCGACGTTGAGGCTGTAGGCACTCAGATAAGCATCGCTGTGTTTGATAATGGTGAGATGTCGATAACCACCCAGGCCGTTACCGGAATAAACAACCGTTCCCGCCGCCGCGGCCCGCACCCGATGTCCGGTCGCCAGGGCAAAATCTATCCCGCTGTTGCCTCGCCCATACTCCTTGCTCACCGGGGCGTCGGTCGGCCATTGCCAGGCTGAGGAATGGGCGACCAACCCGGGTCCAGTTCTGCGGGGCAACGGGTTGCCGTTATCCCGGGGTGATGGAATTCGAGTCTCCGCGATGGTCGGTTTGCCTTGAATGGACAACCGCAATCGCTGTCCGGGTTGGATGATATAGGGGGATCTGAGCCCGTTGCTTCGCGCCAGTACCCTGAAATCGAGATCGAAGCGCCAGGCAATCGAATAGAGGCTGTCCCCAACGTGTACCAGATAAGTTTCCGGTAATGGGGAGAATACCGGAGATCGTTCAACCACCGGAGGTTGGCCGTGCTCCACGCACCCGATGTTGGCGAAGGCAATCAGCGCGGTCAGTGCCACCCGCCCGGTTATTCGAAACGTGACAACAGCCATAATGCAGCGGCTCCCGCTAACGCCGATACCCCCACCCAGGGCAGAAATGCGTCCTGGGTCGTCACTAACTCGTAAGCCGATGGACTCAAGAATACTCCGTCCACCGTCCACGGCCACAGGCGCGGCAACGATCCGGCGATAAATCCGGTCAGCAACGCCAACAGCGCCTCGCCGTAACGCATCATCAGCCAGTACAGTCCCCTGGAAAAACCGAGCAACCCGACAACACATCCTGCTCCCAACGTGATGAGCACCGGGAAATACAGCTCGTTGATCGCCTCCAGTACGGGGGCGTACAGCCCCAGACTGACCAGGAGGAAGCTCCCGGATACCGCGGGGAGCAACCACGCGCACACGGCTATCACGCCGCCGAGGAAAAACACCCACAGCGAGTCCTGTCTGCCGAGGGGATCGAGCAACAACATGAACAAACCGATCAGCAAACCCAGAACGCCGTAGGTGGCCAGGAGGCGGAGCGACCGGCGACGGCCGATATGCAGAACGCTTGCGATGATAAGCCCACAGAAAAACCCCCAGACGAGGGGCGGCACCAGCTCGAGCCAGACGCTGATCAGGCGGGCAAACAGCAGGACGCTGAGCACCATGCCAACGCCGAGGACCGCAAGGAAACTCAGGTTGTGTACGCGCCAGAACTGGCGCGGTCCAGCGGTCAACAGAATCCGCAACGAACTCCCACGAAAACTGGCGAGGGAGCCGACCAACTCCAGATAAATTCCGGTAACGAATGCAATGGTGCCGCCGGAAACTCCGGGGACTATCTCAGCCACGCCCATCGCCATTCCGCGGATGAACACACCCGACCACTGTCTGAGGTTACGGGTCACCGGCACTGAATCGCCCATAAATCATGCTCAGCGAACACCCTTGAGCAGCGGAACGAAACGGACGTATTCCACCGTTTCCACGTCGAAGCCAGCGCGGTTGCGATCGTAAACTTTCAGCTCCTGTACACTCCCGTCGCCTACGGGGACCACCATCCGCCCACCCATGGCAAGCTGGTCGAGTAACGCATCCGGCACACTCCTCGGGGCAGCCGTTACGAGAATTCCATCAAACGGACTCTCCTTTGGCCATCCCTGATATCCATCTCCGTGTTTGAAACGTACATTACCGCACCGCATTGCTCGCAATCGCTCCTGAGCACGTTCGATGAGAAGATCTATGCGTTCTATCGTATAAACTTTCTCCACCAGCATCGGGAGACTCGCCAGCACCGCGGTCTGGTAGCCCGATCCGGTACCCACCTCCAGGACGCGCGGCCGTGGTCGGTTCAACAGTGACTGCGTCATCAGAGCAACGATAAACGGTTGTGAGATGGTCTGTCCGTGGCCGATGGGCAGCGCCGTGTCCTCATAGGCGCGGTGGGCAAGGGCCTCATCGATGAAAATATGCCGGGGCACCGAGGCAACCGCCGTCAACACCTCATCGTGATCGATCCCATTGTCCGCCAGGCGCTTGACCAGACGATCCCGGGTACGCTGTGAGGTCATTCCGATGCCGCTCAGATCAAAAGTGCCCATAACGCTCAAGCAAATTTCCCTGTTCAACCTGCCTTACCGGTAATTTTTCCCCCGCATGAACCCCCTGATCGAGATCAAAACCTTCGCGGAGCAAACTCGTTGCATAACTTCCAGCAGGCAAACCAAAGCTAAGCAGAATCTCGTCACCCGATTTCTCCCAGAGCAACGATTCGGCAAACACCACTTGAGCGCGCCGTTGCTGGCTCACACCCGCATATTCGAGACTGCCGCAAAGTGACCGATGAGGCGCCAAAGCTGCCTCTTCCACCAACAGCGCGGCAGCCGAGGACTGCGACCGGCCGCGACCCCAGAGGGGGGCGGACGGCTTACCCGCAATGAGAACGTCACCTTCGACCGGCTCATCCCAGTTACCCTCCTCGACCCGCAGCCCCACCACCTCGTTGAACAGAAACGCCCGCAACACCGAGCGATACAACCCTTTTATGAAATTCGAAATGCGCCGTTGTCGGCGTTTCTCCAACCACGCCCGCGCCGCCTGGAGGTTATCGCCCCGGAAGCGCTGGGGGCCGAAATAGTTCGGGACTCCGTTGGTCGCCAGAAGGTCCAGTCGATCCGCCCAGCCATCGCCGCGGAAATTCTTCAACAAGACAGTAAACGCATTGGTGCGAACCTGCCCACGCCGCAACTTTCGCTCGTGACGGGTCGCTTCGAGCAACCTCAACCCGGGCATGTCCGGTTGTGGGAAACCCGGCGGCTCGATGTTATCGGAGGTATGCACACTGAACCACTGCCGGGCAACGGCAAACTTGTCCTTCATCCCGGCATAACCGACAGCGACCGAATCCACCTTGAATTGCCTCGCGAGGTAATCCGCAACTTGGGGTGTCCCGAGGTTGCGCTTCTCGACGAAAAGATAAAGATGCTCGCCGCTTCCGGAAATTTCAAAATCCAGACTCTCGTCCACGCGAAAATCTTCCGGAGTCTGTTTGAAGACCGCGCTCATACCACTGGCAGGAAAGGCACGCGGCCACGTCACCATGGGGTTTTCGAAACTGTTCCAGAAACCGTTTCGGGGACAAAATAGAATGTTTCCCCCCGCTTGATCATCCCCAGGTCGCTGCGCGCCCTGGCTTCGACCGCGTCGCGGCCCGCCTTCAAAGCAAGCACCTCGGCGGTGAGGATGCGGTTGCGCCGTTCGAGCAGGAGCGTTTTTTGGTGTTGCTGCGCCACCTTCGAGCGCAACTCCTCCACGGCTGAATAACCGACGTCGCCAAACCATGATTTATACTGCAGTCCCGCCAGGAGGATCACCATGAGGCCGATGAGCACGCGCACGCGAGAACCTGCTACCCAGTCCGAGGAAAGAACACTATCGCCTGAACTCCGCCCGTCCGCGATAAGCGACGCTACTGCCAAGTGCATCCTCGATACGTAACAGCTGATTGTACTTTGCGACCCGGTCAGAGCGGCTGAGAGAACCCGTCTTGATCTGCCCGGCACCCGTGGCAACGGCCAGATCGGCTATGGTGGTGTCTTCCGTTTCACCGGAACGATGTGATATCACCGTGGTGTAACCGGCATCATGGGCCATTCTAATGGTATCGAGGGTTTCCGTGAGGGTGCCGATCTGATTGAGTTTGATCAGGACGGAGTTCGCAACGTTCCGATCGATACCATCCGCAAGAATGCCCGTGTTGGTAACAAAGATATCATCACCGACAAGTTGCACGGTCTCACCGAGACGCTCAGTGAGAGTGCGCCAGCCGTCCCAGTCGTTCTCGTCCATGCCGTCTTCGATGGATACCACCGGGTACTGCTCGACAAGGTGAGCCAGGTAATCGGTAAACTCCAGGCTCGAATAGGAATGCCCTTCCCCGGTCAGGCGATATTCGCCGTCCACATAAAATTCCGACGCGGCGCAATCCAGCGCCAATGTCACATCTTCGCCGAGTTGGTACCCTGCCTCGGTTACCGCTTCGGAGATGATGTCCAGGGCGGCGGCATTGGACTCCAGGTTCGGCGCGAATCCGCCTTCATCACCCACGGAGGTGATTAACCCTCTCCCCCGAAGTACGCGGCGCAACGAATGGAAAATCTCCGCTCCGCAGCGAAGTGCTTCGCGAAAAGAATCCATGGATACGGGCTGCACCATGAATTCCTGGATATCCACATTGTTGTCCGCATGTACACCGCCATTGATAATATTCATCATCGGTACCGGCATGCACATATCCACGCCGCCCATCATCGCGTTGATGTGCCGATACAGCGGCTGTCCGCTGGCAGCAGCGCCGGTTTTGGCGACCGCAAGGGAAACCGCCAACAAAGCGTTGGCGCCAAATTTGGACTTGTTTGGCGTGCCATCAAGCTCGCAGAGCCGATTGTCCAACGCGTTCTGGTCTTCCGGATCCATACCTTTCAGCGCCGCGGCTAATTGACCGTTGATGCCTAGAACGGCTTTGGTAACCCCCATGCCGAGATAGCGGGTTTTGTCTCCATCGCGCAGCTCGAGAGCCTCGCGGGAGCCGGTCGAAGCCCCGGAAGGCGCGCAGGCACGGCCTACCGCACCGTTGTCGGTGATAACGTCCGCCTCCACGGTGGGGTTACCACGGGAATCGAGTATCTCGCGGGCCTGGATCTCGACGATTCTGCTCATAATGTCTCGAGAAACGGCCGGGATTTCGCTACCCGAACCAGGTCGCCCGGCCGTTCGACCGAGGACCCCATCGGGTTAAGAGACCGTGAATCGGACATCCGCACACGGCTCTCATGTGCTGCATCAGGCATTGACGGCGCCGTCCTTCAGCAACGAACCTTGTGCGGCGTGTTCATTGGCAGCTTTGATAAAACCGGTGAACAACGGATGTCCCTCGCGTGGCGAAGAGGTGAATTCCGGATGGAATTGACAAGTGATGAACCATGGATGATCCCTGAGTTCGATCATTTCGACCAGTTCCCCATCCTCGGATCTTCCCGCGACAACCAGACCTTTTGCTTCGAGATCCGCGACGTAACGGTTGTTCACCTCATAACGATGACGGTGTCGCTCCTTGACGATATCTCCGCCGTACAGGCGCTGCGCGTGAGATCCCTGCTCCAGCGCACATATCTGCTCGCCAAGGCGCATCGTTCCTCCCAGATCATCGCTGCCGCTGCGTTTTTCCATATGGCCTTCCTGGTCGGTCCATTCGGTGATCAGGGCGATGACCGGATGCGGAGTCGATGCGTCGATTTCCGTGGAATGAGCGCCTTCTAAGCCGGCCACATTGCGGGCAAAATCTACCACCGCCGCGTGTAATCCGTAACAGATGCCAAGATATGGCACCAGGTTTTCCCTTGCATACCGCACCGCCATGACTTTACCTTCAAAACCCCGCTGGCCGAAGCCACCGGGCACCAGAATGGCTTGAACCCCATCGAGGACGCCGGTGCCGTCCCGCTCTATGTCTTCCGCATCGACGTAGCTGATTTCGACCCGGGTGCGAGTCTGCATGCCTGCATGGGTAATCGCTTCATTCAGTGACTTGTAGGCATCGAGCAAGTCCAGGTATTTGCCGACAATTGCGATCTGCACGGCCCGTTTCGGGTTCAGTTGCGCATGGACCAGATCGGTCCATTCCGAGAGGTCCGCTTCGGGGCAGTCGAGTCCGAACTTCTCGACCACATATTCGTCCACCTTCTGCTCGTGGAGCATTCGGGGGACGAGGTAGATGGTCGCTTGATCCTCGACTGACACGACAGCGCGCTCTTCAACGTTGGTGAACAACGCAATCTTGCTGCGTGAAGCCTTTGGCAGCGCCCGGTCCGAACGGCATATGAGAATGTCCGGCTGCAAGCCGATGGATCGAAGTTCCTTGACGGAATGTTGGGTGGGTTTGGTCTTGATTTCTCCAGCGGTGGAGATATAAGGCACGTAACTCAAGTGAATGTAAAGGGTATTTGATACGCCCACGTCCAGGCGCAGCTGACGAATTGCTTCGAGGAAAGGCTGGGATTCGATATCGCCCACCGTACCTCCGCATTCGACGATGAGAATATCGAACCCTTCTCCAACGTCTTTTATGCGGCGTTTGATTTCATCGGTTATATGTGGGATCACCTGCACCGTGGCACCGAGGTAGTCGCCTCGACGCTCTCTCTTGAGCACCTCCGCATAAACGCTGCCCGTCGTGAAGTTGTTCGCCCTCGACATACAGGCGCCGCTGAAGCGTTCGTAGTTGCCGAGATCCAGGTCGGTTTCCGCCCCATCGGCGGTCACGAAGACTTCTCCGTGCTGAAACGGGCTCATCGTGCCGGGATCCACATTGATGTAGGGGTCCATTTTCAGCACATTGATATTGAGGGAGCGGGCTTCGAGAACGGCAGCCAGCGAGGAGGTGATAATCCCTTTGCCCAAGGAAGAAACAACGCCGCCGGTAACAAAAATATATCGAGTCATTTATGCCATCTTGAGTGGGTTACTGCATGGGTCGAACGGTTTACGAACCCATGCGCAAGATGGGATATCACGATAGCAAAAGCCCTACCCAAGCACAAACGCCTTACCCGGTTGTCGGCCGGCTATCGCCATCCATTCCTGAATTGCCAGGGGCGTCTCATCGACGCCGGCGACGGTCTGTTATTTATCGGTCCAATCCACCCGCCAGAGCCTTTTTCCGGCCCGGAGCGCTGAATCCACATCGCGATAGAGAAGATTTCCTATCGCCAGAAGACCGTCATCGTCACGAATTAACGGATATCGGTCGCGCAGCCACGGCGGTATACCCTCGTTCTGAAGGATCTTTTTAACCGACCGGTGGGTACCCCTGACCAGAATTTGTTCCCCACCCCGTCGAAACACGATACGCAGTTCTCCGGAAATCGAGAATCCCCGTTTTTCGGCAGCCAACACCCGTAACTCGCCATGAGGTAAGGTCACCGAGCCGGGTGCGGTCAGGGAATATTCGGCTTCGGGCATCACGTAATCAGGCACGTAACAAAGCACCCCACGAAACCGCCGCAACGTTCCAGAGCGAAGATCGAGACGGGGTTGCCGGTGGGGTGCGCTGCCGAGCTGGTCGAGAAAATTCCTCAACGCCCTGAACGTTGCTCGATGTTCGTCCAATCCGGCAAGCCACACTCGCAATAATTCGACCTGAACGGCAACCGGGTGCTGCTCGAGGGTCGAAAGCTCGAGCTCGAGACCACGGCCATCCAACCCGGCCAGGACACCGAGGGCGGCATCCCGCTGCCGGTGCCGGCCGGCCAGGTCGGACAAGGACACAGCAACCGCCGGCCAGCGCTTCCGGAGAACCGGCAACACGCGCTCACGCAGGTAATTCCGATTCAGCGAATCGTCGCTGTTCGAAGGATCCTCGACCCAACCGAGGTCGTGGCGCCGGGCGTACTCCTCAATCGCCTCCCTGGGGATATCCAGGAAAGGTCGCAGCAGCCGTCCACCGCCAAGCGCTCGCTCCAGGGGCATTCCTATCAGACCCCGCCCCTGAAACAGGCGCAACAGGACGGTTTCCGCCTGATCGTCTCTATGATGAGCAAGCAACAACAGATCATCAGCCTCGAGCTGATCGGCAAAAAACCGGTATCGCGCCGCGCGCGCGGTCGCTTCCAGATTTCCACCGGCGTCGAGTTGCAATCTGCACGTCAGGAGTTCTACTTCCAGCGCCGAACACACCGCTGCGCAGTGATCCTCCCAATCATGAGATTGCTTCTGTAGCCCATGATTGACATGTATCGCGACAAGGGGCACCTCCGGGCAGGCGACTCGCGTCGCTCGAAGCAACACGGTCGAATCGAGACCGCCGCTGTAACCAACCAGCAGTCGCGAGAACGACCGACCACTCGAGAGCCCGATGAGTGACTCCTCAATCGGCGACATGGTCAGCGTCCCGGATAACTCACGTTGACCCGTTCGACCCCGAACTCCGATCGCAAACGCTCCAGCAGATCGTCGCTCGGGCAAACGTTCCACTGTGGGCCGAGCAGGATACGTCCTTGTGCGCTCGTGCCCTGACCATCGCCTGCCTGGTACAACACCGCCACGGGACTGCCCCCTTCGACAACCCGGAAAGACTCGAGGCATGCCCGCAATCGGGTCGCAAGGTCGCCGGGTACGGCACATGCGCGAAAATCGATTTCCACGCCGATGGAAAACCGCTGCCTTGCCTCATCAATGGTGTAGACCTTGTCAACTCGCAACTTCAGCGACCCCGTGAAGTCATCCGGCTGCACCTCGCCTTCCAGCACCAGCACCGCATCCTTGGCAATCTTGCTGCGCGCAACTTCGTAGACATCGGGAAACAGCGAGGCTTCAATGCGACCACTGCGATCATCCATGACCACAAAACCCATCGAACCACCGCGACGGCTACGCATCGTTCTTGCGGACACCACCAGGCCGGCAACAAGCTGGCTGCGCTTCTCGCAACGCAGCTGCACAATCCGGGTCGGGCAAAAACTATGAATCTCCTCCAGGTAATCCTCTATGGGATGGCCGGTCAGGTAGAGCCCGAGCGTTTCTCTCTCCCCTTGCAGGCGTTCTTTTTTAGTCAACGGGACAACGTCCGACCGGAGCCTGTTCAGCACGGAAGCCTGGCTTACTCCGCCGAACATGTCCGACATGCCGAAAGCCGAGTCGCGGGCCTCCTGCTCGGCTCCCTGCATCGCATCATTGAGTTCGGCGAGTAGCCGGGCACGAACGCTGTCGAGGGCTTCGGACTCATGAGAAAAATCATCCATGGCGCCGCTGCGAATCAACGCGTCGAGGACACGCTTGTTCGCCTTGCGCGAACCGACCCGGTTACAGAAGTCCACGAGATTTTTGAACGGCCCTTCCGCCGTTCTCGCTTCTTCCACCGCCAGTACCGGTCCTTCACCGATCCCTCGGACGGCCCCCAAACCGTACATCACCACATCATTGTGCACCGTAAATCGATAGCGGCTGTGATTGACGGTGGGCGGCATCAATTCGATACCCATACGCCGTACCTCGTCCACCAGGGTCACAACTCTGTCGGTGTTCTGCATGTCTGCCGACATGGTTGCCGCCATGAACTGTGCGGGGTAGTGGGTTTTCAACCACGCGGTCTGGAAAGACACCATCGCGTAGGTGGCGCTGTGAGATTTGTTGAATGCATAACCGGCAAACTTCTCCACCAGTCCGAATATGTGTTCGGTCAACTTCGTATCGATGCCGCGGGCCGCGGCGCCATCAACGAATTGCTGGCGAACTTTCGCCATTTCTTCCGGCTTCTTCTTGCCCATGGCGCGTCGCAGGAGATCCGCCTGACCGAGGCTGAAGCCACATAACACCTGGGCAATGGACATCACCTGCTCCTGATAGAGCATCACCCCATAGGTATCTCTCAGCACCGGTTGCAGCGATGGATGTGGATAGTCGATCTTCGCCTTACCATGCTTGCGATCGATATAGTCATCCACGGCCCCGGACTGCAACGGCCCAGGCCGGAACAAAGCGACCAGCGCGATAATATCGTTGATCTGATCCGGCAACAGGCGTCTGATCAGATCTCTCATCCCCCGGGATTCGAGCTGAAAAATACCGATGGTTTCCCCGCTCCGGAGCAACTCGTAAGTGGCCTTGTCGTCGAGGGGGATGTGATGGACATCAATGGGTTCCACATCATGTCCGGATGCGGCATTTACCGCTTGAACTGCCCAGTCGATGATGGTCAACGTCTTCAGACCGAGAAAATCGAACTTGACCAGCCCCGCTCGCTCCACATCATCTTTGTCGAACTGAGAAACCAGACCGCCACTGGATTCGTCTACATAAAGCGGAACAAAATCGGTGAGCCGCGAGGGTGCGATGACCACGCCGCCTGCATGGCGGCCAACGTTGCGCACTATTCCCTCGAGCCTGTACGCCATATCCATGATTTCGCCGACTTCATCGTTGCCGGAAATGAACTCGCGAAGTTCCTTGGTCTGCTCTACGGCTCTGGTGAGGGTTATTCCCACTTCGAAAGGAATGAGTTTGGAGAGCTTGTCAGCGAGCCCGTAGGGTTTACCCTGAACTCGCGCAACGTCGCGTACCACCGCTTTGGCCGCCATGGTGCCGAATGTGATGATTTGACTGACCGCATCGGCGCTATACCGTTCAGACACGTGGTGAATTACTTTGTCGCGGCCTTCCATACAGAAATCGATGTCGAAATCGGGCATGGACACACGCTCGGGATTCAGAAATCGCTCAAAAAGCAGATCGTAACGCAGCGGGTCGATTTCGGTGATGCCCAGCGCGTAGGCAACTAGAGACCCTGCGCCTGAACCCCGGGGACCCACGGGAATATTGTTGTCTTTCGCCCAGGCAATGAACTCCATCACAATGAGGAAATATCCGGGGAAACCCATCTGGTTGATCACATCCAGCTCGTATTCGAGACGCTGGTGGTAATGGCCCTCGCCGTTTTCACTAGTCCCCACCTGGTCGCCTGCGGGGTAGGCGACAACCTCGTTACGCTCCCGCAACCTTGTGAGCCGTGCTTCCAGACCCTCCCGGGCAGTCCTTTCCAGGAACGACGACAAAGTGGTGCCATCCGGCACCGGATAGTTGGGCAGGTAGTGGTTATCCAATCCCAACTGAACGTTACAGCGTCTGGCTACTTCCACCGTATTGACCAGCGCCTCGGGAACATCCCGAAAGAGCTTCCGCATATCCACGGCGCTGCGCAGATACTGATCCGCGCTGTAGCGCCGCTCGCGGCGTGGGTCATCCAGTACTCTGCCGTCCTGAATGCACACTCTTGTCTCGTGCGCCTCGAAATCATCCCGATTGAGGAAACAGACATCGTTGGTTGCCACCACGGGGAGTTCCAACCTGGCGGCAAGATCCACGGCTCCCGCAACATGGTCTTCTTCCAGGGGACGCCCGTTGCGTACCAGTTCCAGGTAGATTCGATCCGGAAAAGCGTTGGACCAGAGGGTCGCGAGTTCGCACGCCCGGGCCATACTGCCTTTGATCAATGCCTGGCCAATCTCCCCCTGAAGTCCGCCGCACAGAACCAAAAGCCCGCCGTTGCGCTCGAATAACCCTTCCCGCGTTACATACCCGCGCTCCTGGGTATGGGTGTAAGCGGCAGATACCAGGAACAACAGGTTGTCGTAACCCGCCTGATCCATTGCGAGGACGCTGACACGGCATGCCAACCCTTCGGCGTTCCGGAACCAGAGATCGGTTCCGATGAGGGGTTTGACGCCGACATCGATGCAAGCTTGATAGAACTTCACCAGACCGAAAAGGTTACACCGGTCGGTCAAAGCAACGGCAGGCATGCCAAGTTTTTCGGCGGCACTGGCAAGATCACGAACCTTGATGATACTGTCGGCGATCGAGAACTCGCTGTGCACACGCAAATGAACGAAATCCGGGCTCATCGCATATTCATCATGGTAGGACGGGCTCCCTCACAATAACCCTGGATCTCAGCCATTCCGGGCGGGAACCGGCTCGACGTACCGGTGCAAAACTCTGTCGGTGTAACGGACACGAACCCAGGCGATCAAGCGCCGCCAGGTGTTCGGCCGTGGCATATCCCTTGTGTTTCTCCATTCCATAACCAGGGAAACGCCTCGCCAGCTCGACCATCTCCCGATCTCGCACGACCTTCGCCAGAATGGCGGCCGCACTTATTTCCGGGACCCGGGTATCGCCTTTGACGACGGCAACCGCGGGAATGCTGAAGCTGGGCAGCATGGTGCCGTCAACGTAGATGACCTCTGGTTGTCGATCGAGGGCCGCGACCGCCCGTTGCATTGCAAGATGGCTGGCGCGGAGAATGTTCAACTCATCAATTTCCTCGACTTCCGCGCGCCCCACGGCGAATGCCAACGCACGCCTGCGTATTTCCCCGGCAAGTTCTTCGCGCCGCCCGGCAGACAGGCGTTTGGAATCCTTGAGTCCTTCGATCGCTATCCTGTTGTCCAGAATGACCGCACCGGCGACGACGGGGCCAGCCAGGGGACCCCTGCCAACCTCATCTACGCCTGCGGACAGAGCGGGACCGGCGAATCCGTCAAAGAGCGCCATGTGTGTACGGCAACCTCCGTGGCAAAACTGTGATTGGGATTGCGCAGCCTTTGCGCTCTCCCGCACGCAAGTCAGGTCACCAATCGCGCCACTGCCTGGGCGGCTTTCTTATCCGCGCCCTGTCTGAGCAGTTCGTGCAGGCGAGCAAACTCAGCGAGAGTTTCTGGCTCCCGGCTCGTTTTGTCTAGCTCTGATAACGAAGAAAGCAGACTATCGGCCAATGCCTCGGGCGTCGCGTCATCCTGCAGCAATTCCGGCACCAGCATCCGCCCGGCCAGGATGTTCGGTAGAGCTACAAATGGCGTACGAATCATCCGCCGGACTATCCGATAGGTGAGGTAACCAAGCTTATAACTCACGACCATGGGCCGGCGCAGCAGCATGGCTTCCAGCGTGCCCGTTCCAGATTTGACGATCGCCGCATCACACGCGGTCAACGCCAGTCGAGCATTGCCGTCGTATCGCACCACGTCGAGGGATCGATGGCTGCCGAGCGCATCGATCAACCAGTTGGCAATGTTCTTACGCAGGCAGGGAATTACGAATCCCACATCTCCTACCCGGGCATTGATGAGATCCGCCGCCGTCAGGAATATGTCCGCCAGGTATTTGACCTCCGACATGCGGCTACCCGGCAACAACGCGATACACAGCCGCTCGTCCGGTAATCTCAGTTCGCGACGGGCAACCAACCGGGCTTCGCCGGATCCCGCTTCGGGGGTGATCTCATCGGCAAGCGGGTGTCCGACATAAACTGCTTCGATGGGCAGACCGGAATAGAAATCCGGCTCGAAAGGAAAAAGGGTCAATAACATTCGCGCGGCCCCGGCGACACGTTTCACGCGTCCTCGCCTCCAGGCGTATACCGACGGACTGACATAATGCACGGTCTCGATCCCGCGCCGGCTCAACATACCCTCCAGCAACAGATTGAACACGTTGAAGTCGACCCCGACAAACACGACCGGACGTTTTTCCCGATAACACCTGATCAGCTTCCACAGAATGCCGATGAGTTCCGGAAGCCGTTTGAGCGGATCGACAAATCCGTTCATGGACAGACGTTCCATCGGCACCAACGATTCCAGCCCGTGAGCCATCATGAGCGGACCGCCAATTCCAATGAACGTGCAGGTGGGGTACAACACCCGCAGTTCTCGCATCAAACCGGCGCCGAGGTTGTCCCCTGACGCTTCTCCAGCAAGGATGCCAATGACCGGGCCATTCACGCCCGGTGGTCTCGGCTCATCGAACCACCGGCAATCGGGCAGGTGGTTGCAATGGTCGCCTTCGACCGAAGGTCAGTCGGCATCGTTGTCCAGACCACGACCTCGAGGGCGAATTATCCCTCGCTGGGAATCCCGAATCGACTGGACGAACAACCCCACCTCCGGCACCTCCCGGGCGATATCCACCAGCGCCTCGCAGGCATCGGCCACCGCGCGCCCTTCGCGATATACCACTCTGTGAGCTCGACGCAGGGTTCTGATCAGCTCGTCGTCGTAACCGCGTCGGCGCATTCCTTCCACGTTGAGCCCGACGGCGTATGCCGGATTACCGGTAACCGTCAAATAAGCGGGTACATCCTTCAGCACGAGGCTCATCGCGGCAATGTGGGTGTGGGCTCCGATACTTCGATACTGGGGCACACCGGAATAGCCACCAAAATTGGCGTGATCGCCAACCTGCACATGCCCTGAGATCGAGGCGTTGTTGGCCATGATAACGTGATCGCCAACGATACAATCGTGCCCGACGTGGACGTAGGCCATCAGCAGGCAGTGGTTGCCGATAACGGTCGCACCAAGATCCTGGATCAGTCCACGGTGGATCGTGACACCCTCGCGAATGACATTGTCATCACCAATCCGGAGCGTTGTCGGCTCTCCGCCGTAAGCAAGCGCAGGGGTGTCCTCGCCAACGGTCGCAAACTGATAGATCCTGTTGTTGCGGCCAATGGTTGTGGGACCTTTCAATACGACATGAGGCGCTATCCAGCAATCATCGCCCATCACCACATCCGGACCGATCATCGTCCAGGGTCCAACCGTGACATTGTTACCGAGTTCGGCACTGGGATCGATGATCGAGCGCGGGTCGATCATCTCAAAATACGCCTTCCATCAGGATGATCTCGGACGTGCAGACCAGCTCTTCCTCGACAAACGCTGCGCAATCGAATTTCATCAACCGGCTTCTGTCCGCGAGGATACGACTGTGCAAGATGAGTTGATCCCCTGGGATCACAGGCTTTTTGAAACGCGTTTTGTTGGTTCCGCCGAGATAATACGCCGCGCCGTCGGCCGGCCGGGTATTTTTGGTTTCGTACGCCAGCACGCCGGAAAGTTGTGCCAGCGCTTCGACCATCAGCACTCCGGGCATGATCGGGTGTCCAGGGAAATGGCCGACGAAAAAGTTTTCGTTCATCGTGACGTTTTTCAAGCCACGGATGCTTTCTCCCACGGAAAGCTCGAGCACCCGATCCACCAGCAGAAACGGGTAGCGATGAGGCAGGAAGTCAAAAAGCTCGGTGATGTCCTTCATTGTATTTGAGGTTTTATTATGTAACCAAGGTCATTCTATCTCACCCAGCGGGACATTCTCAGATAACGGCTTCAGCTGGTGGAACCTTCCCGGTTGGCAAGAGTTCTCTCGAGGTGAGCGACACGTCGATTGAGCGCATCGAGTTTCTGAAACCGCAAGGCGTTTCGTTTCCACTGACGGCTGGTATTATGCAACACCCCACCGGAATAAACCCCTGGTTCGGTAATGGATGAGGATACGTGAGTCATTCCACTGACGACGACGGAATCGCAAATCTCGATGGGTCCATATCCACCCACCCCAACGCCACCCGCGAGGACGCAGTGGCGTCCGATGACCGTGCTGCCGACAATACCAACACAGCCACAAATGAGGCTGTGTGCACCGATATGACAGTTATGCCCAATTTGAACCTGGTTGTCGATCTTGACCCCGTCTTCGATAACCGTGTCTTCGATGGCGCCACGATCAATGGTCGTGCAGGCACCTATGCTGACGTCCTCTCCAATCCGGACACCGCCAAGCTGG
>JAPUJX010000336.1 GCA_027295975.1 Gammaproteobacteria bacterium | reverse complement strand
AGACGGAGAGGCTTTCGACATCTCGAGGAGCGGGTTCGCGAACATTGAATCCCTGCTTGCAGCGACCCGCGTTGAAGCCACGACGGCTTTGCCTGGAGGCACCGGTCCAGCTATCAGCACCGCGCAGTTATTGAGTGCACTTTCCGCGGCGCAGTCCGACGTGCAGGATGGACCCACCAACTCGGAACGGCTTCCGGCGGTACTGGACCTTCGCCGGATCCTGGCCACGAAAGCTGCCGACGTTGTGGGACGAGACAAGGCAGACATCGGCCAGGCGGATAGGGATGTCATTAATTTCGTGGGCATGCTGTTCGACTACATCCTCAACGATCGCAACCTGGCCATACCCATGAAAGCGCTGATCTCCAGGTTGCAGATTCCCATCGTGAAGATCGCCATCGTCGACAAATCCTTTTTTGAGAAAGGCAACCACCCGGCCAGGCAGTTACTCAACGAGTTGTCCAGCGCGGGAATCGGTTGGAGCAGCGCGGCGGAACTCAAACGGGATGCGATGTACAACAAGGTCGAGTCCATCGTACGGCGGATACTGAACAGTTCGGGGCAAGATTTGAAATTATTCAACAACCTGCTGACAGACTTGCGGGCCTGGGTAAAGACAGACCTCAAGCAACGCAATCGGGTGGTGCAACACCTCAAGGAAACTGAACAGGGCAAAGCAAAAACTACCGCGGCAAAAGAAATCGTTCAGAAACTCATCAATCAAAAAGCGTGCGGCTTGCGGCTGCCACCTGCTATCGGGCGATTCATCAGCGATACCTGGAGCAAAGTGTTGGTTTATCTCTGTGTCAAGAACGGTACCAAATCTCCCGAGTGGCAACGTTCGGTGCAAGTGCTGGATAATTTATTCTGGTGCCTGCAACCGTTGGCAAGCCTCGATGACTTGACCAAGCGGGACGGTATCATGCTGGAGCTGATTACTCAGTTGTGCGAGGGTATGGATACCATCAACACCCCGGAAGCGGCTCGTCGTGAGCAGATCGAAAGCATCGAATTCCAGCTTCGGGAAATTTCTCAACACGACCGGGAATTTCTTCAAGGAGACGTGCCAGAGGACGACGTTTTCGCAGAAGATTTCGAAGAACTGCATAAGGTTGTATTAACGGAATCCGTGCCTTCTCGGGAAGCCGTTGGCTCGGCGGCGCCCGAACCGAAATTCTTGAACCAGATCAAAGGGCTGGTGGAAGGATCGTGGGTTGAATTGATGCAGGAGGATGGCACCAGGTCACGTTGTCGATTGGCGGCCGTGGTACAACCCGGGAATAGATACGTTTTTGTCAATCGACGAGGAATGAAGGTAGCCCAGAAATCCGCAAGGGAACTCGCCGTCGAGCTAAAACAAAAGTCGCTGACCATTCTCGATGAATCACAGGTATTCGATCGCGCGTTACAAGCGGTAATCGGCAACCTCCGCCAGATGCGTTCACCCACCGACGGAGAGTCAGGCAAAGATCCCTAGCGGCCCGCCTGATTTTGCCAGTCTGAAGACTCCATAATCCGCTCGACGGTGTCCACGACCGCCTGCGTTTGCGAATCAACTTCCAGATTCACCCCGGCACCCGCGATCACCGATCCAAGCGTCGTTCGTTTGATTGTTTCGGGAATCAAACTGACGGTAATGGTGGCTGCCGCGAAATCGACCCGCGCAATCGTCAAACTCGCGCCGTCCAATGCCACGAACCCCTTGTGCAGCAGGTATTTCATCCACTGCTTCGGCACCTCAAAACAGATATTCCGCTCATTCTCATCGTCAACTACCTGCACGACATGGACCAGGCCGCTGATGTGACCCGATAAAACGTGACCACCCACCTCCTCGCCAAACTTGATCGAGCGCTCCACGTTCACCCGGCTGCCAACCTGCAGATCACCCAGGTTGGTGGTCTCCAGGCTCTCCCTGATGACGTCGAAAGAGACGTTGTCGCCGCTCACCGCGGTAACGGTCAGGCAGGTACCGTTCACGGCAACGGATGCTCCCAACTTCGGTTTTTCGCCCAGAATTTCCAGATTGAGGGTAATCCGGCGCAGGCTGACTTCGTCCCGGATTTCCATAACCGTGCAAAGACCCTGCGTGATGCCCGTGAACATCCTTCCTCCAACCATGACCGGCCAACGAAAAGGGCCGGTACTCGACCGACCCTCCAAGTACCTGATCAGACAATGCCTAAATCGCGTCGGCGAGCGCCTTCCTGCGTTTGCTTTCGTTGTCTATGTGGGTAATCCACTGTTGGCACATGCGCCGACCACCGGCATCTTTCACCCGGCGAGATTCATTACGACAGGAGACGAACGACCCACGTGCGCCCACCAGCTTGTCCTGGTTGTACAGACACATGCCACGCACGACATGAGTGGTCTGTACCTTGCGCAGGCCCCCTTTCTCCAGCGCGTTGTTCGCCGCGGATACGCACTTGGAATACTGATCATCTTCCAGGTACAGGTGCGCGAGCCTTTCGAAAATTTTGCCGTCATCGGAAAGTTTCCCGGCGTCTTCGAACACCGGAATCGCTTTCGCCACTTCCTGAGAGAGTTGCCAGGCCTGCCCCAGGTTACGGAGATTCTTCGCGGTTTTTTCGACGGTGCCGTCCTTGAAACCCTGCGCCAGCACCGTCGCCGCACGAAAAGGCACCTCGTCCTGCATCAGTAATCCCGCAAAGTTGTTCAGGTCGGTTTCACGTTCGAGGAAACCTGCCGTGTACGCGGCCTGCATCGAATAAAGTTGTTCCTTTTCCTGCTCCTGCTGCCCGTACACACCCGCCAGGCGCACCCAGTATTCGCGTTTTGGAAAATCGCGGACGAGGATTTCCAGAATTTCCAATACCTTCGGCCAGTTTTCCTGCTCAAAGTAGAGATAGTTCAACAACCCCCACCAGTTTTCCTTAACCGCGGTTCCCCTGTCCACGGCAACCTGAATGCCAAATTCAATCTGCACGATCGCATTCGGGAAGTCCTGCATCTGGTAGTAGACCTGGCCCATGAAAATGCGGGGTTCAGGGCCTGGGTTGGTGGCCTTTTCGATCCAGATTTCCATGTAGCGCAACGCGTCTTCGAAGCTGTCGACCACGAAGCTCAATTGAGCGAGGGTGTACAACACCGTCGTCTCGAGCCCCTCGGTAACCTTGTCTCCCTGGGCGATGACGGCCTCATATTCTCTGATGGCGCCTTCGAAGTCGTCCATCGAGAAGTACACGAAGCCGAGCATGTTGTGCACCTGGCCAATCTCGTTACCATTCAGGCGCTTGCGCCTGTCGAGCATCTTGTTCAGAACCAACAGTGCACCTTGATAATCCTTGAGATCCAGAAATTCCTGTGCTTCCGACAACTTCTTGAAGGTCTGTTCACTCATCGCCGGTACGCGGCGGGTTTTCTGCCGGGTTTTTTTATCCTCTGCTGCCTGCACGCTCGCGTTGCCGATACCGAACTCGGCGGTAAAAGGAACGGCGGCGTACACGAACCCCACCAACACGATGAATGCAATTCTCTTCAGCTTCATGATGTGTCCCCTAATCCGTCAACTCGAAGGTGATCCGGTTGCGCACCCCGGCAACGTCGATTGCCTCGCCGTTGACGACCCTCGGTTTGTATTTGAATTTGAGCGCCGCGTTCGTTGCCGCGCGATCGAAGATACCCGGCGGTTTCGATTCGAGGACTACGGGGTCGCGCACCGCACCGGTTTTCGTCACGATGAATTCGAGCAGTACGTAACCTTCGATACCCCTGGTTTGCGCCCGCCGCGGATAAACGGGCGCGACCTTCACGATAGGTAGATATTCACCGTCGGTGCTGAACCCACCGGTACCGCCGACGTTCAGGCTGATGTCGATGTTGATCAGGCCGATCTCGATTCCCTGAGATATGTCACTCGAATCGAAATCGGGCACCGGCATATCCGGAGGCGGTTCATCCGGCGGTGGCGGTGGCTTGGGTTTGCGATCCTTGACCTGAATTTCCTGGTCGTCATCGAGTCTGACCATGTCGACAATTCTGCCGAATTTGTTTTCGGTAAGTGCGCTTCTGTCGCTCTTGATCAGCGCCTGCATCAACAGGAAAAGCATAAAAGTGACGACCATCCCCAAGGAAACACCAAACACATAACGCATTATCATCTTGTTACCCCTACGATTCGGTGGCGATGGCCACCTCCTTTATCCCGGCTGCCCGGGCTGCACTCAACACCGCCATGAGCTTTTCGGATTTGGAGTTGCGATCGGCTTGTATGACCAGAGTCCCCTTGGGATTCTCCGCGTGCATACGTTCAATATGAGCGCGCACCGCCGTGACATCGACCCTTTTTTTGTCTATCCAGATATCCCCGTTCGGGCCAATCGCCAGCAATACGCTCACCGTCGGTTTCTGCTCCGCGGTCAAAGCGTCCGGCCGGTAAACGTCGATACCCGCCTGCTTGATGAACGTTGCCGTGACGATGAAAAAAATCAGCATGATAAACACCACGTCGAGCATCGGCGTGAGGTTGATATCCGAATCGTCTTCGGATCTCGCAAATCTGCCACTCCGTCTCATAAGACTCTCCTCGGGCTCACTCAGTGGTCTTTCGTCAGGTGATCTTCGAAAAGTTCGGTTTCGAATTCCACCTTTCGTTTCAATATCGTACTCCCCAGAACGCCGGACAGAGAGGCGATCATTCCCGCCATGGTGGGAATGGTCGCCTGTGAAACCCCAGCCGCCATCGAGCGGGCGTTGCCGCCCTGGGTTGCCATGGCGTCGAACACCGAGATCATCCCCGTCACGGTACCCAACAAGCCGAGCAGCGGGCAGAGGGCAACACAGGTCTGGATCAACGACAGACTACCAGAGATTCGGCTCGAAGCTTCGGATATCAGGGAATCCCGGATCTGGCTTGCCGTCCAGGAACGGCGTTCCAGCCGCGCCTCCCTCTTCTGGGTGGCATCTCGAATCACCAATTTGTGCTC
>JAPUJX010000335.1 GCA_027295975.1 Gammaproteobacteria bacterium | reverse complement strand
CCTGGCAATGGGTTTTGCCACGGCGTTCGTACTGACGCTCTCCGCGAGTTTGAGCCACCTTGCCTACCACGGTCTGCTCGTGCCTCTCGGCCTGACTTACATCAACATCATCGTCTACATCGTGATAATTGCTTCAGCGGTGCAGCTCACCGAACTCTTTTTACGCAGCGTCAGCCCACTGCTGCATACCGCTCTAGGCATCTACCTGCCACTCATCACCACCAACTGCGCCGTCCTCGGGGTGGCCTTGACATCGCTCGCCAAGACCCTTTCTTTCCTGGAAACCGTGGTGTTCAGCATCGGGGCAGCCCTCGGGTTCACCCTGGTGCTGGTGTTGTTCGCGGCGCTGCGCGAACGTCTCGAAGGCGCTCGCGTACCGGTGTCTTTTCGCGGCGCGCCAATCGCGCTGGTCAGCGCCGGCATCATGTCGCTGGCGTTCATGGGTTTTTCCGGTTTTGCGGATTAATACATCCTTCATTTGTGTGGGGGCTACCACAGGGCGTTCGCCCGCCTTGCCGCGAACGAAAAATCCTACGCGACTTAGCAAAGTTATTTATGGGACAGGACACTAGTGGATACCCTGGTCGCAACCGCCTCGTTGATGATTGGAATAACGCTCACTGCGGGAATTGCCCTTCTCTGGGCGAATCACCGCTTTCGTCCAGACCCCGACACCCTCGTGGACGCGCTGGATGCGCTGCTGCCGCAAACTCAATGCGCCCAGTGCGGCTATCCTGGATGCCGTCCCTACGCCGAGGCCATGGCAAAGGGTGAAGCGATCAACCTGTGCCCACCCGGGGGCAGGGAAACCCACAGGGCACTTGGAAATCTCCTGGCGTCCTCGGCCGAGGGCCGCGATCTGCCACCAGAAACCGCAACACCCTACAAAGCCTTAATCGACGAGACTCGCTGTATCGGCTGTTACCTCTGTGTTCAAGCCTGCCCCGTCGACGCAATCGTCGGTGCTCCGCAATTTATGCACACCGTGCTCGAGGATGTCTGCACGGGATGCGAGCTCTGCATAAACCCCTGCCCCGTGGATTGCATCAGCCTCGTTCCGACCCATGCGTTCCAACCTGAAGCTCTATCGGTGTCTGTCGGGCCTGGACAACAACCAGTCAAAGACGCGAGCGCATGCATCCGCTGTGGCCGCTGTGCGCAAGCGTGTCCGGTAGCTCTTCTGCCTCAGGAACTTCTCTGGCATGCCGCGGCGGCAGAGTGGGACCTCGCCGTTGACAAGGGAATGGACCGCTGTATCGAATGCGGATTATGCAATCCAGTTTGCCCCAGCGACATCGATCTCGTCGGTCACTTTCGAACCGCAAAAGTCGTACTGCGGAAAAAGCAGGCAGCCGAGCAGGCCGCAAGGCAGGCGAAAGAACGCGTCGCAGTTCGCTCGACGCGCCTGGCCCGACAAGCAGCCATACACGCTGCAAAACGCGAGCAACGGCTAAACCCCGCGAACCAGCGCAAATGGCAAACCTGAAAACCCGACAAATCATGTTGCTGGTGTTGCTCGCCTTGTTTCCGGGCATGATTGCAATGAGCTATTTCTACGGCATGCAATTCTGGATGAACCTTGCGTTCGCGTCAGCATTCGGAAGTTGCATCGAGGCGCTCTGCCTTCGCCTGCAGGGACGCTCGCTGCGACTCGAGTTGACGGATGGCAGCACGCCGGTCACCTGCATATTGCTCTGCTGCGCACTGCCGCCCGGCACTGAACTGTGGATAATTGCCATCGCCGTCACAGCTTCCATAGGGCTCGCCAAACATCTCTACGGAGGGCTCGGAAACAACGTCTTCAACCCCGCCATGGTTGGTTATGCGGTTGTCCTCGTTTCGTTCCCCAAAAACCTCGCGCTCTGGCCAATCCCGTTGGATGGCACAACGGCCGCCACCGCGCTGACGAGTTTCAAGTATCGCCAGGGCGCGACCGTCGATGACATATGGACAATCGATCAGGGTTTCGGCAGTTTCGGCGGATACGGCTGGGAGTGGATCAACCTCTGTTTTGTTGTCGGCGGCGCGCTTCTGGTGGCGCTGCGCATAGCTCAGTGGCGAGTACCCGCGGCCATGTTGGCAAGTCTCGCAATTTGTGCACTCATCGGCTACGACAACGGCGGCCCACACAGTCTCGGCTCGCCAATGTTTCATTATTTCTCCGGCAGCACCATGTTGGTTGCGTTCTTCATCGCAACCGACCCGGTGACACACCCGGTTACCCATCGCGGTCAGCTACTCTTCGGCTGCCTCGTCGGGTGCTTGACCTTCACGATTCGCATGTTCGGTAACTATCCCGACGGCACTGCTTTCGCCATCCTGTTGGCAAACAGCGCAACGCCATATCTCGACAAACGGCTGGTAGCGGCTCGTGGTTAGAGGGTTGGGTTCGCTACTGGGCATTTCGTTTTGTTGCGCATTGCTTCTGGGACTGACGCACCAGTTGACGACCGCGCGCATAGAACGTAATCAAACCGCTCATTTCTGGCGACAAGTGAACCAACTAACCGGAATCGACGCACACGCCTTCCGTGTCGAGTGGCAGGGAGATGTCTGGCACCTTTGTAACGGTCTTGCCCTGGTTCGCGGTGAAACGCGCGGTTATGGTGGCCCAATTCATCTGCTGGCGGCACTACAACTCGAGACGGGCCAGGATGGAACGGATCAGATTGTCGTGCGGGGCGTATCCGTGACCCGTCACCAGGAAACTCCGGGTATTGCCGATTTCATCAGTCAGCCGGAACACCCCTGGCTGCAGCGTCTCATCGAACTCGGTAGCGACCGAATCGGCAACGTTGAGGCGGTAACCGGTGCAACCATAACGAGCAAGGCGATATTGCGCGGACTCGATGACATCACCCACTATCCAGCCCTGGTAAGGTCGAGGTGCCCGCAATGAGTGAGCCCGCGCGGTCGCCCGAAACGTCGATCTTCACCAGCGCCGCCATCAAGCGCAATCCGGCATGGGTACAACTCCTCGGCTTGTGCCCGCTGCTCGCGGTGAGCAACAACGTGGTCAACGCGCTGGGGTTGAGCCTGGCAAGCGCATTCGTACTGCTCGGCTCGAATTGCAGTATCGCGGTAATTCGCTCAATTATCCCAAGTTACGCACGCCTGCCGTGTTTTGTGCTGATAATCGCAACGTTCACTACCTGCACGGTGTTGCTCCTGCAATCTTTCGCATTCGACCTGTATCTGCGCATATCGCTGTTCGTCCAGATCATCGTAACGAACTGCATGATTGTCGGTAGAGTGGAATCATTTGCCAGCAAACAACCGCTACCCAAAGCTTTCCTGGATGCCGCCGGAACGGCTGGTGGATTCGCCCTGGCGCTACTGGCGTTGGGTGCCATCCGCGAACTCATCGGACATGGCACCCTGTTTGCGGGAATGGAACTGTTGTTTGGCCCTCAGGCAGGAGGTTGGCAGCTCACTTTCAGCGACAACGAACAAGGACTCCTCCTTGCCGCCCTCCCTCCAGGGGCTTTCATCGTCGCAGGACTTTTACTCGGATTCGGCAACACCCTCCTGAGAAAATTTTCAAATGGCCGAGAACTGTCTTGAACAAAACAAAACGCATTGAGATCTTCAACCGATTGAGAGCCAATAACCCGAAACCCACCACGGAGCTCAGCTACCAGACACCGTTTGAGCTGCTCATCTCCGTGATTCTCTCCGCACAGGCAACCGACGTCAGCGTGAACAAAGCCACCGGCCCCTTGTTCGCCAGGGCCAACACTCCAGCCGCCATCAAGGCGCTCGGCGTCAATGGACTCAAGCGTTACATACGGAAAATCGGACTGTTCAACACCAAGGCAGCAAACATCATCAGGACCTGCAACATGCTTCTCGAAGAGCACGACAGCAAAGTACCGGAGGACCGCTCAGCGCTGGAAGCTCTACCGGGCGTCGGTCGCAAAACGGCAAACGTCGTCCTCAACACCGCATTCGGTCACCCCACCATTGCGGTTGATACTCACATTTTCCGGGTTTCGAACCGCACCAGGGTGGCTCCCGGTAAAACGGTTCGCGAAGTGGAAGACAAACTGCTGCGGCTGGTGCCAGAGGAATTCAAACAGGACGCGCATCACTGGCTGATCCTGCATGGACGGTACGTTTGTATCGCGCGCAAACCTCGCTGCGGGTCTTGTGTGATCGAAGACCTTTGTGAGTTCAAGGAGAAGATCGAATGACCTCGGTTTGCCCTGGACGAAACGTGGGCAGTGGCGCGGCGTCTTCAGGAGAAGCCATCCCGATCAGGGATCGCTGAACGAAAACCCTTTACGATCCACCTTTCAGCCAGGAAAACATTCCCGATTTTTTGCCTGGCCGCTTCTGCGCCGAGACTCCATCTTTACCTATATTATTGTTGTTTTTCGCTGCGTTTTGCTTTGCTCGATGTTCTCGGATTTTCTTTTGAATGATGAGATCTTCCTTGCGCTTTTGCCGGTTAGCGGCCGCAATATCCACCCCGCAACGGGAGCAGTGGCTGGTATCGAGTTGCATGTAACCGCAGCGCGGGCACTCCTGGTGGGCGGCCGTGATGTCGGGCATCGTGCGATCCCCGTCATGTTTGTCAATCCGGAATTCAGCCTGGAAATCCGCCTTTTTCGGGGTGAGGTCCTTGATGCGGCACAAGGCGCCCATGGTCGCGAATTTGTCCTGGATCTCCAACGCTTCGTTTTGTTTGAGTTGGCTTTTGATAACCACGGTGCGACCGCTGAACAACTGTTCCGCTTTCTGGTGGTCAATACCCAGCTCGCGTGCGAGGTTAGAACGTACTGTCTCTTCGTTGGCTTGTTCGGAAACTTCGC
>JAPUJX010000334.1 GCA_027295975.1 Gammaproteobacteria bacterium | reverse complement strand
TCATAGACGAAGGGGGACAGTGATGTCGGTTACCGTCTGCCTTACGTTCGATTTCGACGCGATGTCTTCGTGGATATACGGCTACCGTACCAAGTCGCCCAATGCATTGTCCCGTGGTGAGTTCGGTGCGGTGGGCGCGCGGCGTTTGATCGATCTGCTGCGGTTGAGGAACATCCGGGGGACATGGTTCGTGCCGGGTCATTCGGCGGAAGCTTTTCCCGACATCATGGCGGCGCTCGTGTCAGGGGGCCACGAGATTGGCCATCATGGATACTGTCACGAGGACCCTTCCCACATGGAACGTGCCGAAGAAATCTTCGTTCTCGAACGTGGTATCGACGTGTTGCGCTCGATGACGGGTGTGGCGCCTGTCGGTTATCGCACCCCGTCGGGCAGCTTCAGCGAGAATTCGCTTGCTCTGTTACTCGAACATGGGTTCGCCTACGACAGCAGCATGATGGCCGATGATTTCACCCCGTACTACTGCCGCGTGGGCGATCGGGTGGCGGTGGATGAACCTTTCGTCTTCGGCGAGTGCGTCGATATTGTCGAGGTGCCATTTGCCTGGCATCTGGACGACCATCCGTTTTTCGAGCACACCCGCAGCCGAAGAGGTATCAACCCGGGATTGGCGGATCCGAATCGGGTGTACGAAGTGTGGCGAGGCGAGTTCGATTACCTGTATCAGCGGCTCGGCGAGGGTGTTTATACCCTCACCCTGCACCCCCAGGTGATAGGACGCGGTCATAGCCTGTTGATGCTGGAACGATTGCTCGACGACATTGCCGGGCACTCGAATGTGGTTTTCAGGACCATGGGAGACTACGTTGCCGAGTGGCGCGGGGAGAACCCGTTGGCCACCTGGAAATCACCTGCAACAGGGCCCTGAGAAAACTAGAAAAAATCTCGACTCAGGAGCCCCGCTACACTGCATACTGTCTTTATTCCCAATGAATAAGGTCGAGGATGCCTCGCCAAACCGAATACGGCAGCCGTCTGGAAGAGTTGATCGGGCTGCTCGATCTCGAGCGGATCGAGGATAACCTGTTCCGTGCCTATCATCCGGCGGGTCGCAAACGCCGCCTGTTCGGCGGCCAGATCATGGCGCAGGCGCTCATGGCGGCCGCGCACACGGTAGCAGCCGAGCGGCCGCCACATTCGCTGCACGGCTATTTCCTGCGCCCGGGAGACCCTTCCATTCCCGCACTGATCGATGTCGAGCGGATTCGCGACGGACGCTCTTTCACGACCCGGCGGGTTGTGGTAATTCAGCATGGCCAGGCGATCTTCAACATGGACGCCTCATTCCAGGTTGTTGAGCCGGGCCTGGAGCATCAGATCGACATGCCGGACCTCGAGCCGCCCGCTGAGGCGAAAATTCCCGATGCGCTGTGGGAGAGCCCGTTTGTCGGTTGGAGCGTCGAGCACGAGGAGTTGTTGTCTTCAACCCCGCTGCCACCGCGGCAACACGTCTGGTTCAAGGCGAGTGGGCCCGTGCCCGACGACCCGATCCTCCAGACCTGTCTGGTGGTCCATGAATCCGATCACGGATTACTCAGCACGGCACGGCTGCCTCATCGGGGTTCGTTCCTGGTTGAGAAGATGCAGATGGCGAGCCTCGACCACGCGATGTGGTTTCATCATCCGTTTCGCGCCGACGAGTGGCACCTGTATGCGCTGGACACACCGTCTGCATCGTCGGCTCGAGGGTACAACCGTGGATCGATTTACCGCGCCGATGGTAAGTTGGTGGTATCCGTCATGCAGGAAGGGTTGATGCGGATACGGGAGTAACAGGTTCCAGATGGGACGCTGTTATCGGAATTAGTTTTTTGAGGGACCTCCTATGGCGATTGCACCGGCCGCTGAACAGCTGAAAAATCTCACGGAGCGCGCCCCGGAGGAGAAACTCTTCGTGCTTGATTTGTTGAAATGGGATGAAGCCGAACGGGTACATCGGGAGGCCGGCCCTGCCCATCAACTTCTTATCAACCGCCTGAGCGCCGAGCAGCCGGCGGCCGGACTCGGCGGCCGGTAGGCTGGCTGACACCGCACAAACCGGACGCCCGGGTAACAACGGGTTCACCGAAGGGGAGATATCCGGTCATGTGATGCGCCTGTCGGGATACATGATCATGGGTTTTCTGGCCATGACCATGGCCCAGCTTGTCGAGGCGGTGTACCTGGGTTTTGTCGGCAAAAACGAACTCGCCGCCATTGCGTTTTCCTTTCCTGTGGTGATGGCACTCAATGCCGCCACCCGCGGCCTTGGTATCGGTGCAGGTGCTGTGCTGGCCCGGGCGATCGGGGCCGGGGACCGGGAGCGGGCGGCGCTTCTCGCAACGCACTGTTTAATCCTCGTTGTGTTGTTCACTTTTGCGTGTGTGGTGGTCGGCCGATCGTTCGCACAACCGCTGTTCTCGCTGATCGGCGCGACGGGCCATGTTCACGCCCTTGCAGTTTCCTATTTCAGCATCTGGTTGATCGGTTTCCCGGCGTTTGGCCTTGCCATGGTGGGCTCCGGGCTCATGCGCGCCATGGGTGATGCGGCGTATCCGGGTTACGTGATGACCGTTGGTTCGGTGATCCAGGTGGTCATTGGTCCATTCCTGATCTTTGGGTGGCTGGGGATTCCCGAACTCGGAATATCCGGGGCTGCCTGGGCTTTCGTAATTGCCCGTACGTGCTCGTTTGCCATGACGGCCCATTGGTTTTTTCTGCGCGAACGAATTGTGCGGCGTCAAATTACCGGATTTGTCGAAAACACCCGTTCGATCCTGCATGTCGGTTTGCCAGCCGGTGCAACCAACCTCATTCAACCGCTCTCTTATGCGGTGATCACGTGGATACTCGCTGGTTTTGGCACTTCGGTGGTAGCGGGTTTCGGCGTCGCTTCGAGGATCGATTCTGTCGTAACGATGGTGGTTATCGGCATCTCGGCCAGCGCCGCGCCGCTGGTGGGTCAGAATTGGGGCGCAAGGCTTTTCGATCGGGTGCGGCTCGCTCTCAAACTCTGCTACCGGTATTGCCTTGTCTGGGGTGTTGGCGCGGCTCTCATAATGTGGGTGGGTGCGGAATTTTTTGTGCGCCTCATCAACGAAGATCCTGAGGTGGTTGATACCGCAACGAGTTACCTCTATATCGTACCGATCAGCATCGGTTTCTTAGGCATGATGAATGTGGCCAATGCATCGTTCAACGCGTTGAGCAAACCGATGCCGCCGTTGATCTTGTCCCTGCTCAGAATGCTGGTGATTTATATACCACTGGCGATTTTCGCAGGACGGTTTTATGGATACGTTGGAGTGTTTGTCGTCACTGCGTTCACCAACGTGTTAATCGGGCTAGCGGCCTGGCGCTGGAATCAGGTAATGATAACCAGCGAACAGGCCAGGCTCACTTAGTCGGAGTCTCCTTAATGACATTCGACCAGAGGCCGAGTTGCCGCTCAAGGGACAACGGGCCTTGGGGTAGTGGATTTACGATGATTCTCCACCCGGCGAGCGGCGGATATGGCCTGAGGCCCCAGCATGTCGTGGGGAAAACCGGGCGCGATGTGGCTGACTGCGTTGAGTCGTTCCATCTGCGCGTCGTCGAGTTCAACACCGAGGCAACCCAGGTTCTCCTCCAACTGCAGTATCGTTTTTGCTCCCACGAGAGGGATGATGTTGCCTTGACCGCGACGAACCCATGCAATGGCAACCTGGGTGGGCGATACGCCGAGTTGATTGGCCACCTCGACAACCTCCCCTGCAATTGTAAGGCTGCGCTCGCCGATCTGACCACGCATCTGGGCACGCCCTTCGGCGTCGATGTTCTTGTTGTATTTGCCGCTCAACACTCCGGAACCCACGATACCCCAGGGAGTGACGGCGATATCCATGGACTTGGCCATCGGTAACAACTCTCGTTCCACCGTGCGGTCGATGAGGCTGTAGCGGATCTGCAGACCGACGAACTTCGTCCAACCCTTGAGTTCCGCGAGGGTATTTGCCTGTGAGACGACCCATGCCGGGGTGTCGGATACGCCAACGTAGAGCACCTTACCCTGGCTGACGAGATCATCGAGACCGCGCATCACTTCTTCTATGGGAGTGAGGTAGTCCCGGGCGTGTACCCAGTACAGATCGATGTAGTCCGTATTCAGACGTTTCAAGCTGGCGTGCACGGAATCCATCATGTTCTTGCGCGAGTTGCCGGAAGCATTCACATCGCGGCGACGTGTCACACCCGTGTACTTGGTGGCGATTACCATACGATCACGCTCACCGGCAATAAATTCGCCGAGAAAGGTCTCGCTGGTACCGGCCGCATAGACGTTGGCCGAATCGATGAAGTTGCCGCCCGCTTCCCGGAAGCCGTCGTAAACTTTTCGGCTCTCCTCTTTGTTCACGCCGAAACCGGTTTCCGTACCGAAGGTCATGGCGCCGAGCGCGAGTTCGGATACCCGCAAACCACTGTTCCCCAATAGTCGATATTTCATGCCCGTCCCCAATTGCAATAGCGGCTGAACCGATCTGACTGAGGAAACTAGCAATCTCCGGCCGTCTGGTCTAGCCTCCGCCGATCGCCGCCCTTGTTCTGGAGGTGCCTAATGAAGATTTCTCTCGGCTACAACTAGCGGCTCGCCGCTCCTGCTTCGAAACTGCGCCGGGTAACGGTCGCGCCGACTATTTCATCGCTTTTATTGCGCACGCGTCACGTGAGCTTGTCTGCCGTGGGGGCAAATATGGACGGGGATGACAGAGACATCAATCTGACGGAAGTCAATTTCAGCCGGGGAATGCTCGCAGGGTTGGAGCAACGCGTATTACTCGACGCGTTTTCCGGTTACGTATCGGCCGTGGAGGGAGTAGTGAACGACGGCAAAGAAGCAACCGTGTACCGTTGCCGCCCCAGAGAAGAAGTATGCGGCACCTACCTTGCGGCGAAGATGTATCGAGCGCGAAAATTTCGCGCGTTCGGTAACGATGCGCGATACGTCGACCCGCGCCGGGTGCGCGACAGACGGTTGGCGAAGGCGATACGACAGCGCAGCCGCAAGGGCCGAGGCGTTTCCCATCGAATGTGGATCGATCATGAATGGCAGGTGCTGAATCTACTGTACGATTCAGGCGCCTCGGTGCCAAAACCCTATGCGCGATGCAACGAGGGAATTCTGATGGAACTCATCGGCGACGGTGCGCGCGCCGCGCCGATGTTGGTTCATGTCGCCCTCACGCCTGATGAAGCCCAGATCACTTTGCGCGCGGTATTACGCGACATCGAGATCCTGCTCGAGTGCGGCCTCGTCCATGGCGACCTGTCGGCGTTCAACATCCTCTACGAAAAAGGCAAGTCGACCATCATCGATCTCCCCCAGGCTGTCGAAGTCGACTCCGTTGCCGATGCCTGGACCCTGTTCCATCGAGATCTGGACAACCTCTTCAACTACTTTCGCCGCCAGGGCATGGTTCTGGATACCCTCGACACGGCATCCAGACTCTGGTCTCGTTTTCGTTGAGGGCCCGGTTCCGGGGGATCGCCCTAGCCTGGATTATTCATGAATAATCCAGGCTAGTTAACCGGAATGTGACTTTTGAACCACGCCAGGTTGTCGTTCATCACGTGTAACACCTGTCTCGGTTCCCTCGGGCCATGAGGCGCCCGGGGATAGGTCACCATTCTGGTTTCTATGCCGCGGCGTTTGAGTGCTCGATAGAAAGCCGTTCCCTGGCCGAGGGGGACCCGCGCGTCGGCCCGTCCGTGCTGAATGAGCGCCGGGGTATTGGCGTTTCCCACATGCATCAACGGTGAGTGCTCACGATATACCGCTTCGCGCTCCCAGAAATCACCGCCGAAGTAGTCGGGCAGAAAGTCGACGATATCTGCGGTGCCGTTGAATGCAACGAGATCGGTGACCGGTGCACCGATGGAAGCGGCGCGAAAACGATCCGTGTGGGTGACCACCCATGAGGTCATGAAACCGCCGTAACTCCAGCCCATCACACCGAGTCGTTCCGGGTCTGCGATGCCGAGTTCGATCACGTGATCGACCCCCGTCATGAGATCTTCGAAGTCGCCACCTCCCCAATCGTTGTTGTTGGCGCGGCGGAATTCGTACCCGTAGCCGCCGGACCCGCGTGGGTTGACACGCAACACCGCGTACCCTTCGACCGAAAAAGCGGCAAGCGGATAGAGGCTGCGTGGATGGGCGATGAAACTCCGGGAAAAGTTCCCTGCTGGACCGCCGTGAATCACCAGCAACAACGGGTAGCGCGTCCCGCGCTCGTAACCAACCGGATAGGTCAGCAGGCCTTCGATTTCCATGCCGTCCCGGGAATTCCAGCGCAGCACCTCGGTGGTGCCCATAGCCAGATCCGGCAGGTGTGAGTTACCTGCGCTCACCCGATGCGGAGCAAAACTGCGCACGCCGGTCAGATAAGCTTCCTGGGGAGTTTCCGAATCCATGAGAGTCAGACCCAGATGGGTGCGCGAGGCATTCAAGCGCACGCGGCCGATGAGATTTTGGGCATTGTCGATACGTTTTGGATCGCCACCGCTCACCGGAAGCCGATATAACGCGGTGGTCGTATGTGCGCCTTCCGCGATCAGCAATCCGTTGCGGTTCAGCCAGCCTATGAGCCGGGGGTTTTCATCGGGAGTCTTGGCCAGGAGTTTCAATCGTTGACCGTCCGTGCTTGCGACCCCCACCCGGGTCTGGCGTATCCAGCTTGGAGGGAAGACGGAGATGTTGAACGCGATGGACTTCCCATCCGGAGAATATTTCGGGGTGGATTCGGCTGAGTCGGATTGTTGGAACGGTCGTACCTCGCCGGTTACGACGTTGACTATGGAGATATCGGCGGTTGGCCAATCGTTGTTTTCTGGTGTGGCGGTATGACTGAATACGATGGACTTCCCGTCCGGCGACCAATCGAAGCCAGGCACAAAGGGATGGCTTATGTGGAAGCTGCCTTCCGTCAGGCGCCGGGGTTGGGGTTCTTCCCGGTCGCCTGGAAGTTCGACCAGCCACAGATGTTGATAGGTGTAATCGCTGTCGAGAACGATGGGGTCGTCTTTGGCCTTCTCTCGCGCTTCTTTTGCCTCCGATGGCTCGTCGGGCAGGAGGTAGGCGATGGCGGTGCTGTCAGGTGACCAGCGAAAATCCCCGACGCCGGATTTGACCTCCGTCAGTACCCGCGATCCGCCCCCGTCGCCCGGAATGATGACCAGGTTCGACTTACCCTCCGGCTGCGTCGCCGTGTAGGCCAGCCAGAGTCCGTCGGGTGACCATTGGGGATTGCTGGCGCTTTGTTTACCATAAGTAAAACGTTTGATAAAAGGTTGCCTCTTCGAACCGTCTGCCGAAGCTACATAAATGGTGCTCCGGTAAGCGCTGACGTCCTCGGTCATCACCCCGGACACCTGCGCGTAGGCAATTCTGCTTGCATCGGGAGATACGGCTACGCTGGTAAATACGGTGCCGCTCACCATGATGTCCGGGGTCCAGAGAGCGGGAGGTTCGGTGGCCCAACTCGTCATTGAGTAACACAGCAGTGAAACAACGATTGTTCTCATCTTTGCTCCGTAATGGTTTTGCGGATCAGTAAGCGTACTGGTCAACCCGGCTTTGTGCCTGGGAGAGGCCTTTGCCCCGAATGGGCGTGGGATCGAGCCAGGCGTCGATGGCGTCAACTTCATACCCGTGGGCGAGTTCCCCTTTGATTGTCGTCAATCCCGCGATCGAATGCCACTCGCCCGGATAGGGTACAGGGAAACCCATGCCGCTCAAGGTGTATCCGTAAACCCGGCACAGGTGATCGTTCTCAGGGTAGTCGCCGAGATAGGAAACCCAGGGCAGTTCGATGGCCAGCCGCTTGCGAAGGTGATGTTGTAATGGTGCGATCATATTGCCTACGTCCCAGT
>JAPUJX010000333.1 GCA_027295975.1 Gammaproteobacteria bacterium | reverse complement strand
GCTGGCCGTTGGAGAATCACTCCGGGGTGCCGGATATGAGGTTACCGAATGTAACGACGGCTCGGACGTGCTGCGTATTGCCAAGCGGAACCCGCCGGACGTTATCCTGCTGGACGCCGTCATGCCGGGTATGGATGGTTTTGAAACCTGCCGGAGGCTGAACGAAGATCCAGGTCTCTGTCATGTGCCCGTGATGATGATTACCGGGCTCAACGATGTCGCTTCCATCAACCGTGCGTTTGCGGCAGGCGCAACGGCTTTTTCGGTAAAGCCGATCAACCTTGCACTGCTGCTGGAAGAAGTTCGCTTTGTAATGCGGGCCAGCATCGATGCCGAACGCGTACGCGACAGCCAGGCGCAGCTTGAAGCCACTCAGCGATTAGCGCGTATTGGCTACTGGCAATGGAAAGCGCAAACCGACGTATTCGAGTGCTCGGAGCAGATCGAGACAATTTTTGGTTACGACGTTGGTAAATTGGGAAGTGATAAAAGTTGTTTCATCGGTGCCGTTCGAGTCGAGGACCGCGATATGGTCGTCGACGAGTTCGACAAAGCCGCAAAATCCGGGGAAGGCGGTACGCTGGAATACCGGGTCCTTACGCCCGCCGGTCATGAACTGCTCATACGCCAGGAGACCGAAGTCAAATACGACGCTGCTGGACAATGTACGGTGTTTGGTGCCGTTCAGGATATTTCCATGCAACGCGCGGTGGAAGACAAGATACGCAAGCTGGCCTACTACGATCCGCTGACCTCATTGGCCAGCCGCAGTTATTTCATGCAACGCATTGAAGAGGCGACCAAGGCGGCCAAACGCCGGGAAGAGGGGTTGGCCGTGTTTTTCATGGATCTCGACGGATTCAAGGATGTCAACGATACCCTCGGGCATGATGTGGGTGACAATTTACTCGAGGAGGTGGCCCGTAGGTTGCGGTTGGTCTTCCGGGAAACGGACTTCATCGCCCGGCTGGGCGGGGATGAGTTTGTTGTCCTGATGGAGAATCTGGTTGATTCTTTTGATATTACCCAACTCGCCCAGCGCTGCCTTGCCGAAATAGAAAAGCCGGTCGATCTCAACGTACGTCGGATTCAGCCGCGTATGAGTATCGGCATCGCTCTATTTCCTCAGGATGGGGATACCGCGCAAACGCTCATCAAATCGGCTGATAGTGCCATGTATTCCGCGAAACAGAATGGGAAACACCGTTTCGAGTATTACAGCGCGGATTTGACGGAACAGGCCGAGAGAAGGCTTTCCCTGGTCAGCGACCTCCGTGACGCGTTCGACAACGATGAGTTTGTCCTCCACTATCAGCCGCTTATCGACCTCGAGACGGGGTTGGCGGTGAGTGTCGAGGCACTTGTTCGCTGGCGGCACCCGCGGCGGGGCCTGGTTCCACCCCTGGAGTTCATTGCCGAACTCGAACGAATGGGTATGATCCAGGAACTGGGAGATTGGGTGTTACAACAAGCTTGTGCACAGACCGTTCGTTGGAGTCGGGACATCCGTCCGATCAAGGTGTCGGTAAACATATCTCCCAGTCATTTCCATGACGCCGCGTTCATCGGGAAGGTAAATACGATCATTACCGAAACGGGTATCCATCCAGATCAGCTTGTCCTGGAGGTAACGGAAAGCGCTCTTCACAACCACGACAACGCGTTGGCTAGTTTCGCCGAACTTCGCAGTCTTGGCGTTGGACTCGCAATTGATGATTTCGGGACCGGGTATTCCTCGTTGCTCCATGAAATCCCGATGGATTTTCTGAAGATTGATCACATCTTTATTCGGGAATTATTGGTCAATCCACGCGATGCCATCATGGTCGGAACGATCATGGACATGGCGCACGCGTTGGGGTTACAGGTTGTCGCCGAGGGCGTCGAAGAACTTGGGCAGGTACAGTCCCTTGTCTCGCTGGGTTGCGACTGGGCACAGGGATTCTACTTCAGCAAGCCGGTGCCTGGCTCCGATGTGCCGGCAGTGTTGGAAAAATCGTATTTAGTGGAGAGTGGGGAAGGCGTGTTGCCTTTCTCGGACCGAAAAATACAACGGTAAATCCGTTTCGATTCTGCTACGGCGACCTGGTTGGACCCTGGCGGCGTGTCCGACTTCCTACGGAAACGCCGGAAATTGGCGGCCTTTCAGTGGCGCATTCCCGGAAGTAGGGGACTCCAAACCGGAAAATCTCGGTTTGCGGGCCGCAAACTAGATTTCAATATGTTTCAGAAGTGATTCCGATTCGTTTCCGATTGGGGTAAATTGGCCGCCATGCCTCCTCGGGGACAGGCATAAGCATATATCTCGCGGTTGTATGGCGGGGATCGAGGGGGAGGATGGTTCTAAGAACCAAAAAGCAGTCAGATACGTTTGGAGAGTTAATTATGGGTGAATTGAAAAATTCAGTTATTCGAGTCCCGCTCGCTCTGTGCTTGCTGTTTTCGCCGGTAGCCATTCCGGCGGCGCTGGCGGCAGAAGGAGCCCAGGCCATTGAAGAGGTGGTGGTTACCGGTTCCCGGCGTGCAGCAAGGTCAGCGACCGATGCCGCAGTGCCGGTGGATGTATTCACCGGTGATGAGATAGGCAGGCAGGGAAGTCACGACATGGACGACTTGTTGCGCAACCTCATTCCGTCCTACAACGTGCAACGTGCGCCGATCAGCGATGCGGCGACGATTGTCCGGCCGGCCAACCTGCGCGGTCTGCCTTCGTCCGACACCCTGATCATGGTGAACGGTAAACGCCGCCACCGCTCGGGGGTCATCAGTTAGTTCGGAGGTTCGCACTCTGACGGTGCCCAGGGTCCGGACGTGTCCGTCATCCTGCCCATCGGTTTGAAGCAGGTTGAGGTTTTGCGTGACGGTGCCGCCGCTCAATATGGATCGGATGCCATCGCCGGGGTGATCAACTTCATTCTGAAGGACAACAACTCGGGTATGGATTTTGAGATCAAGACCGGCGAAACGTTCGAAGACGACGGCGAGATTTTCCAGGTTGCCGGCAACATCGGCCTGCCGCTGGGTGACAACGGTTTCATCAGCATTTCGGCCCAGTACAAAACTGCGGATCCGACCTCGCGCAGCACTCAGCGTGTCGATGCGCAGGCACTCATCGACACGGGCAACACCGCGGTGCTGAATCCGGCCCAGGTCTGGGGTTCACCGGAGGTCAACGACGACTGGTCGATGTTCGTGAACTCGGGTATT
>JAPUJX010000332.1 GCA_027295975.1 Gammaproteobacteria bacterium | reverse complement strand
TCGGAGGCACGCATGGCGTCCACCGTCGGGTAGTCACGGCGGCTGATACCCGGCGTGTCCGCGTCAACCAGAAAAAGCGACACTCCCTGCGTGTCCCTCTGTTTCCCCGAAGTACGGGCGGAAACCACGAAGAAGTTGGCGGAGGGGCCGTTTAATACCACGGCCTTGTAGCCGTTGATGAGATAACCGTCTCCATCTTTTTCCGCTTTGGTGATCAGGTCCGCGAGGTTGAAACGTCCTTGAGGTTCTGCATAAGCAAGGGCGCCCTGCAGTGATCCATCAATTACCCCGCTGAGATATTTACCTTTCTGTGTTCTGGAGCCACCGATTTTCAACGCGCCTCCCGCCAACACCACGGTCGCGAGGAAAGGTTCCACTACCAACCCTTTGCCGAACTGCTCCAGCATTATCATTCCTTCGACAGCGGTGCCGTCGAAGCCACCGTCTTCCTCGGGGAAAGGTACTCCCAACCATCCGAGTTCGGCGTATTTCTTCCAGACCGCGGTGCTGTATCCAATTTCTTCCTGGACGATTTTCTGTCTCGTTTCGAACGAATATTCGTTTTGAATGTACCGTGCGATGGTGTCCTGGAGCAGCGTTTGCTCATCGGAAAAAGAAAAATCCATGAAGTCCCCTTACAATCCCAGAACGGATTTAGCGATGATGTTTTTCTGTATTTCGTTAGCGCCCCCGTAGATGGACCACGAACGACTGAACAACATCCCCTGTAATGCCGACAAAGCAAAATCAGGGCCGATGTTTCCTTCGTTGTCCAACAGCCGTGGATCGGGAAATGGCAACGCGTAGTAGCCAGACACCTCGACCGCAAGTTCACCGATACGCTGTCCTATCTCAGTGCCTTTGAGCTTGAGTATCGACGACTCGGGGCCAGGTGCCGCCCCGCTCTCGATGGCAGCGAGGGTTCTGAGTTCAAGCATCTCGAGTCCGAGCAGGTCGATCTCGAGGGCATGTACTTTTTGCCGAAAAGAGCCATCTTCGGCCAGGGTCCCGCCATTTTGCCCGGTTTCGTCCGCAACCTGCCGCAACCGCTTCAGCTGCACTCGAGACATCGCCACACGGGCGACTCCGATCCGCTCGTGAGCGAGCAACGCCTTGGCGTATGTCCAGCCAGCGTTTTCCTCGCCCACCCGGTTGTCCACGGGCACGATCACATCGGTCAAGGTGACGGTGTTGACGCTGTGGTGATCGCCCAGGGTTTTGATGGGCCGCACTTCGATGCCAGGCGAATCCATGTCGATCAGGAGAAAACTGATGCCTTGCTGGAGACGTTCGGCTTTCCCATCGGTTTTAACCAGGCAAAACATCCAATCGGCCACGTGTGCACCACTTGTCCAGGTTTTGGTTCCGTTTACCAGGTAACGGCCGCCATCCCGTACCGCGGTTGTGTTCAGCGCGGCGAGATCGGAACCGGCGCCCGGCTCCGAATAACCCTGGCACCATTGCACTCGAGCCTCGCGAATGGGTGGGAGAAATCGTTCTTTTTGTGCACGACTACCCCAGGTGTACAACACGGGACCCAACATCGTCACCCCGAAGGCGCTCATCTGGGGCGTTTCGGTGACCGCGGTCTCCCGGTCCCAGATGAACTTCTGCGTGGGGCTCCAACCGGTGCCGCCAAATTCCACGGGCCAATTGGGCACGGACCAACCCCGCGCCACCAGCCCATCAAACCATGCCCGCTCCGTGGTGCTGCGCTCGGCCGGATAGTGAGAGGCCATGTTTCGCGGTGACCGCGCTTCCTCCGGCCAATAAATATCGATGAACTCACGTACCTCCGCGCGAAATTCGAGGTCCGCCTCGTGAAACTGTAACTCCATCCCTATCTACCCATGGCCAAGACGTATTGGATTCGCCAGAATCAGCCAATCCGGCGAATGTTATGCGATCCGCATGATTCTTGGCTACCGGATGCTGGTCCGGACTGTTTTTACGGTTGGCGCCGCCCGGATCCGTAACCTATGGATAAAGCCAATTTTCGGCCATAAACTGGTCGCCCCTCTTTGTGGGCACTTGAGAAATTCGGGAGGCTTTTCATGGCACACGTGCAATACGGCCACTTCGTGGCTGGTCAAACGGTAGCGGGAACCAGCGGTCGGTTTGGCGACATTTTCAATCCGTCCCTCGGCGAGGTTCAGGCTCAGGTCGCCATGGCGACGTCCGCGGAGGTGGATCTGGCGGTACAGGCGGCGCGGGCTGCCCAACCCGCATGGGCAGCCCTCAATCCACAGCGCCGTGCCCGGGTCATGTTCAAGTTCAAGAATCTGCTCGAAGACAACATGGACGAACTGGCGAAGCTGCTCTCAGAGCAGCATGGCAAGGTAATCGCCGACTCCAGGGGTGATATCCAACGCGGCCTCGAGGTCATCGAGTTTGCCTGCGGGGTACCCCACCTGATGAAAGGGGAATACACGGAGGGAGCCGGACCCGGCATCGATATCTATTCGATGCGTCAGCCGCTCGGTGTGGTAGCCGGTATCACCCCCTTCAACTTCCCCGCCATGATTCCGATGTGGATGTTCGGGGTAGCCATAGCCTGCGGAAACACGTTTGTATTGAAGCCATCGGAGAAGGACCCCGGCGTGCCAATCAGACTCGGCGAGTTGTTCATGGAAGCCGGTGCGCCGGATGGTGTGTTGAACGTCGTAAACGGAGACAAGGAAGCGGTAGATGCAATCCTCAATCACCCGGACATCAAGGCGGTGAGTTTTGTCGGATCCTCAGACATCGCCCAATACGTTTACGCCACCGGTACGGCGAGCGGAAAACGGGTACAGGCAATGGGCGGTGCAAAAAACCACGGCATTGTGCTGCCGGATGCCGATATGGACCAGACGGTACAGGACATTATCGGTGCGGCTTATGGGTCGGCGGGCGAACGCTGCATGGCGCTGTCTGTAGCCGTCTGTGTCGGCGATGAGACTGCCGACGCATTGATCGAGGGGCTATTGCCTGAAATCGATGCACTTCATGTGGGGATAGCAACCGATCCGGATGCTCACTACGGTCCGGTTGTCACGGCGGCCCACCGCGAGAAAATCTCCGGGTACATCCAGATGTCCGTCGACGAAGGCGCCAAACTCATCCTCGATGGACGGGACTTCTCCCTGCAAGGTTACGAAGACGGGTTCTTCATCGGACCATCGCTTTTCGACAACGTGACCTCGGACATGCAGAGTTACAAGGACGAGATCTTCGGTCCGGTGCTGCAGATCATGCGGACCCAAACCGTCGAACAGGCAATGAACCTGGCATCAACCCACCAGTACGGTAACGGTGTGGCCATCTTCACCCGCAACGGGCAGGCTGCGCGTGAATTTGCGCAAAGAGTCAACGTTGGCATGGTAGGCATCAACGTGCCCATCCCGGTACCGGTGGCCTATCACAGCTTCGGCGGATGGAAACGCTCGGCGTTCGGAGACGTAAATCAACACGGCCCGGAAGGTATACGCTTCTACACCAAGGTAAAAACCGTCACTCAACGCTGGCCCGCGGGCGCCGTCGGCGACCAGAGTTTTGTCATCCCAACCATGCAATAAGGCAAAGCAGCGATGGACCATCACCTCAGCGACGACCAATCCGCGATAAAAAACCTCGCAGAGAAGTTCACCGCAGAGAAGATCACCCAGCAGGCTTCGGCCTGGGATGAGCAGCATATCTTCCCGCGGGAAACCATTTCCGAGGCAGCCGATCTCGGTTTCGGGGCAATTTACATTTCCGAGGCAAACGGCGGTATCGGCCTCGGTCGGATCGAAGCCGCATTGATCATCGAGGCCATGGCTTATGGATGTCCGTCAACGGCGGCCTTCATTTCCATCCACAACATGGCTACGTGGATTATCGAGAACTTCGGATCAAGCCACATACACAAGCGGTTTCTACCCAAACTCATCAGCATGGAACATCTGGCCAGCTACTGTCTGACAGAGCCGGACTCCGGTTCCGATGCCGCGGCGCTCCGCACCCGAGCCGAACGCGACGGCGATCATTACGTTCTGAACGGCACCAAGTCCTTCATTTCCGGTGCCGGGGAAAACGAAATCTACGTCTGCATGGTGCGCACCGGGGAGGACCGTCACGCCGGGGTGAGTTGCCTCGTCATAGAGAAAGACACGCCCGGGGTAACCTTCGGTGCCAAAGAGCGCAAGATGGGGTGGCATTCGCAACCCACTGCCATGGTCAACTTCAGCGACGCCCGGGTACCCGTCGAAAACCTCGTAGGCAAGGAGGGAGACGGGTTCAAGATCGCCATGGCGGGTTTGGACGGGGGCAGGTTGAACATCGCCGCCTGTTCGTTGGGCGGCGCCCAACGCTGTCTGGACGAGGCGATAAGCTACACGAAACAGCGGCGTCAGTTTGGCAAAACAATCGCCGACTTTCAGAACACCCAGTTCGTAATCGCGGACATGGTGACGCAGTTGTCCGCCGCACGAGCCCTGACCTACATCGCCGCACAGAAGGTCACCGAAGGTGCTCTGGACAAAACTCCATTTTCCGCCATGGCAAAACTCCTGGCGACAGAGTCCGGCTCCAGGATCGCCAACGATGCCCTGCAGTTACACGGCGGCTACGGCTACCTGATGGACTACCCGGTGGAACGTTTTGTGCGCGACCTGCGCGTGCACCAGATTCTGGAAGGTACGAGCGAAATCATGCGGATGGTCATCGGGCGATCCGCCCTGCGCTGACCCGTTTCACCTTCATTGATTGGAAAATACCGGACAATCTAGGCAACATGGCGCTTTCACAACCCAGGTTGCCCCGCGTTATGAGCTACAACGCCATTCTCTACGACGTAGACGACGGGATTCTCACGCTGACCCTCAATCGTCCGGAAAAGCTCAACGCTTTCACAGGGGAAATGTTGACCGAGATGATTGACGCCTTCGACCGCGCCGACGCGGACGATGATGTTCGAGCAATCATCGTTACCGGTGCCGGTCGCGCTTTTTGCGCAGGGGCTGACCTGTCCGGCGGCAGCGAGACGTTTAACGCCGATAGCCGCGAGGATCAGTTGCGTGGAGTGCAGCCGGATGGGGGAGGTAAGCTGACACTCCGGATTTATGAACTCAACAAGCCGATTATCGCGGCAATAAACGGCGCAGCGGTTGGCGTCGGGGTCACGATGACCCTGGCGATGGATGTTCGCATTGCCGCCGAGGTGGCCAAGTTCGGTTTCGTGTTCGCACGCCGCGGCATCGTTCCCGAAGCCTGCTCGAGCTACTTCCTGCCAAGGGTTGTCGGCATTTCGAAAGCGCTCGAATGGTGTTTCAGCGGTCGAGTGTTTCCAGCGGATGAAGCACTGCAGGGAGGTCTACTGCGCAGCCTGCATCCGAAAGAAGAACTCCTCAAAGCGGCTCGAGTCATCGCCCGTGATATCGCGGACAACACCTCGGCGGTCTCCGTTACCTTAATCCGCCACATGATGTGGCGGATGCTGGGTGCCGACCACCCCATGGAGGCGCATAAGATCGACTCACGCGGCGTTTATTACACGGGCCGCTCCGCGGATTCCAAAGAAGGTGTCGCATCGTTCCTGGAGAAGCGCAGCGCCCAATTCCCCGGCTCCGTATCGAACGACATGCCGGAATTTTTCCCCTGGTGGGAACAACGCGAATTCTCTTGACCATCTACTCTTGACTATCTAACTCTTGACCATCTAACTCTTGACCATCTAACTCTTGACCATCTAACGGAGGGAGACGATAAAATGACCAGTCCTGACATTGCCCAGAAAGCCCCATTTGCGGTCGAAGTGAAAACAGGTGACAAGTATTTCTGGTGTGCCTGTGGCAAAAGCGCCAAGCAGCCCTTTTGCGACGGTTCCCACCAGGGATCCGAATTCCTACCCAAACCATACACCGCGGAAAAAGACGGCACCCTGTTCTTCTGTGGCTGCAAACGCAGCAATGGTGCACCGCTGTGCGATGGTACCCACAACTCTCTGTGAAATCGGTTGATGGTCAAGTTCGGCAAGCTTCTGAAAGGAAAAGATCGCCTCGGTGATGCGGACCCCGAGATTCGCCGGCGGGCCATCCAGGAACTCAATCCGCAGAAGGGAGAGAGCCTGCAAGCCGAGCTTGCAGATCTCGCACAACACGATTCCGACATTCCAGTGCGTCTCGCCTGCGTGGAAAAACTCACCGAGCCCGATCTTCTGGGCGTCCTGCTCGACCAGCCTGCGCTGACCCAGGCAGCCGCCACGCGAATCGCCACGCTGATGGGCGCGGGGAACCCGTGCAGTTTCGCTGGTCATCCACTGGTTCTTCGAGAAAGACTGCTTATTGCAGGCAGCGACGAAGAGGTAAAAGAACTAATCGAGGAAATTACCCACGGTATCTCTGATCTCGAAATCCTTCTGGACTTGGTGCTGCGTGCTAAACAAGAACTGCGCGAACCGCTTCTTGCGCTG
>JAPUJX010000331.1 GCA_027295975.1 Gammaproteobacteria bacterium | reverse complement strand
TCACTTACCAGGGTTCCGCCGACACGGATGCCGATGGTCTGGGTGATGCGGATGTCGGCCCCATTGCGGCGCAGATATGCACTCCGTTATCGTTCCGGCAGGGTCGTTACGACATTACGGTCAACGCGACCGCGGCAACCTTCGCTTTCACCGCCACCCCCGCCGGAGTGATGGCAGGTGACGGCATCCTGACTCTGGACGATGCCGGTAACCGCGGGTGGGATCAAAACGGTGATGGCGACACCACCGACGCCGGCGAGCAAACCTGGGAGTATTGAGCTTCAATCGCTCGGAAATCCTTGTTATTCGAAAAGTAAATTGCGTTTAATCACGCCAATTCTGAGCTAAAAACCCATCGTCGGCTACCCCATGAATCCCACTGGAGCGCTATAAATATGGCTCTACAGGCGTCGTCCGACCGCTTATCGGGGGAAAAACGCCCACTTGTCGGGCCAACGTTCTTTTTGCCTACCCCTTTCCATACACTTTGGCTGCGTGTCGAAGGTCGAGTAGTACTAGATGCGCAATTGGGGGTCGAATGGCGAAAACACAGAAGAGACATGGATTCACCGTGGTGGAACTAATGGTCACCCTTGCCATTGCCGCCGTACTGGTTGGTTATGCACTCCCGGCCTTCAAAGGATTTGTCGCCCAGCGAACGATGACTGCCAGACTCAACGACTTTGTACTGGCTATCAACTTTGCCCGCAGCGAGGCGGCTAAATTGGGCGGCATGGTCAGTGTGCAGGCGGTGGATGACAGTGACGGCGACAACGAATGGGGCCCCGGCTACTGCGTAGTGGTGGGTAATCCGGGTAACTGCGCGCAAGCGTTACGCCGCTTTTCGGCATCGGCCAATATGACCCTCGATGGGATTGACGCTTTCGACACTCTCGGCACCTTCAGCTTCAACTCTCGCGGACTGCTGACTCCGGGTGGTGCCGGCGCGCTGCAGTTGTGCAGCATCGATGTGGAAGAGGACCCAGGCCGGGTCATCGGGATCAGCCAGATTGGCCGCACGACCACCGCCGAACTGGAATGTAACCCATGATGGACGGTGGAATGAAAAAAGCAGAAGGGCTTAAAAAGGCAAAAGGACCTAAAAAAACAACAGGGCCTAAAAAAACAAAAGGGTTTTCCTTGATCGAATTGCTCGTGGCGGTGTTGGTCATGGGCATTGGCGTTCTGGGTATCAGCGGGCTGCAAATGGTGAGCCTGCAGCATAACCGCGGCGCCCTGTTTCGTGCGGAGGGCGTGCAACTCGCTTACGACATGTTGGACCGGATTCGCGCCAACCCCGCTGGTGCTGTTCCCGGATTGGCGTACGACGGAATCGATATGGATGACGGTCCACCAGCCGCCGCCGACTGTTATGCGAACGTCTGTAGCCAGGCCCAGATGGTGACCTATGACCAGGCGGTGTGGAAATGTACGCTCGGCGGCTTTCACGAAGACGGCGTCTGTCAGGGTTTACGTAATGCCGAGATGTTGCCTCCGACCGATCAACAACCCGGTTTGCCCAACGGTGACGGTTCAATCTCGGTGAATGCGGGAACCGGCATCATCACGGTTTCCGTCCGCTGGACCGAAAACAACAACCAGATTCGAACCATCGTCATAGAGAGTCAGGGATAGGGGGTCAGGATGAAATTCCACCGCAATAACAGACTCCCGCCAAAACCCCGCGGGTTCTCGCTGGTCGAGCTGATTCTCGCCCTGGGCCTCGGCGTCATCGTGAGCGCCGGTATCGTGCAGCTTTTCATCGGCAACAATAAGACCTACAACCTGCTCAACGGTCAATCCCGGCTGCAGGAAAGTGCCCGATATGCGCTCGACTTCATCAGCCGTTCGGCCCGAACGGCCGGATATCTCGGTTGCGATCCCGAGAACGACAAGATCTACAACACCTTGAATGGTGACTGGAATGAGCTGTTCGAGTTCGACATCTCTACGCCAATCCAGGCTTTCGACTACACCGGGAACGGAACGGGAACGGGCACCAACGACTGGACCCCGGCACTGACGAATCTGCCACGTAAAACAGGTAGTAACAGTTCGGACAACACGTTCATCAACGGTACAGGCATCGATCTGACCGAAGTGATCCCCAACACCGATATTCTGGTGTTCCGGCATGTAGAAATCCCGGGGAGCCGAATTGCGACTCTGATACAACCCGGTGATGATCCAGTGGTTCTGGACGATCCGAATGTCACCTTCGGTGTGGACGATTTTGCGGTAATAAACAACTGCGAACAGGCTGCGTTGTTTCGCGTAACGGGTGTTGCTTCGGCGGGCGGAGAGACAACTCTCTCCCGGGGAACGGGCGCGGGGGTGTTTCAAAATGCCATTGGAATGACATTGTCACAGGAGGGTATTCCTTACGGCAGCGCGATCAACGGACAGGGCAGCAATGTGGGTCGTGTCGTGACAGACATCTACTACGTTGCCAACGGAGCCGGCATCAACAACCGGGGGAGTACTCCGCGTTCGCTCTGGCTACGTTCCGGTACCAATGCACCGGTGGAACTCGTCGAAGGCGTGCGGGATCTGCAGGTGCTTTTTGGCGTCGACACTACACCGAACGACAACATCCGGGCACCCAACCGGTACCTGAATTTCGATGCGCTGAATCCCACCGACGTCGTCAGGTCGATGCGGGTAACCATCACCGCAAGCTCCGTCAATGCGGTGACGGACGACGGGAGTGTGGCCACACGCACGTTCAGCCAGACCGTGAGCATTCGGAACAGTTGAGGGCTGAAGAATGAGCAGCAGAACTGGAGGTTATTCAAAACAAGCCGGCGTGACGTTGATCATCAGCCTTGTCATGTTGCTGGTGCTGACCATTGCGGGAGTTTCGGCGGTACAGACGACGAGCATCGAAGAGCGGATGGCGCGCAATACCCACGATCGCCTCATTGCCTTCCAGGCAGCCGAATCCGCCCTGCGTGAAGGCGAGAGGTTCCTGCAGAACAACGTGAATTCCACGGCTTTGTTCACCGACGGCGGAGCCAATGGGCTGTGGACCACCGCACCGTTCAACGCGCAGGAACGTTGGAAGGGGAACATCTGGGGAGCAGGCAGCCCGCAGAGCGTCGAAGTCAGTGCCGCCGTGCTCGGGGTCGCTCAGCAACCTCGTTTTATAGTGGAGTGGCTCGCCACGGTACAGAGAGAGGAGAATCCCAGCCTTCTGGGTAGCTCCTATAGCGCAGTCTTCGATCGCATTGAAGTATTTCGCGTTACCGCGCGCGGCGTCGGGGGTTCTCCGAACGCAAGGGTGATGCTGCAAAGCCATGTTGGATTGGTATTTTGATCCAATGGTAGAGCCGGGCAGGATCGCGTGCAGGAGGTTGTGAGAATGTATCGCAGTCGTAACAAGGGAGTGATGGCGGGGCTGGCGCTGCTCGTTAGCGGGTTTGCACCTGCCTCCTGGGCAGAACCCCCGACGGTCATCGGGAGCATCGAACCGGTCAGCGCTCTCGAAGATACGGTCAGTGTTTCGGTGTCGATCAACGGTGTGTTTGACGACGCGGATCTGTTTTTTCCGGGCGACAGCCATACGGTCTCCGTGGTTGCCAACGACAACCCCGGGCTTGTGACTTCGACAAATACGTTATCCAGCCTCAGCGGCAATTTGAACTTTGACATTACCCCGAACGCGAACGGTACCGCGGCAATTACCGTGCAAGCCACCGACTCGGAAAATGCTTCCGTACAAACGAGTTTCACGATTACCGTTATTTCGATCAACGATCCACCCTTCGTGCAAAACGCCATTGGAACGGTGGCAGTGGACGAGGATGCGGACGATACGGTGATCGACCTCTATGGTGTGTTCAGCGATCCCGACATAGCCACGAATGGTGATTTCCTCACTTTTGTGGTGGTTGCCAACGACAACCCGGCGCTATTCGCTTCGGTTACGGTTCAGGTTGGTGGAGTTGGGGGCGGTGACGCGTCTCTCGTGCTGGCTTATGGGAACAACCAGTGCGGCACTGCGCAGCTGATTATTGAAGCCACCGATACCGCCGGTCAATCGGTAAGTGATACTTTTGTCGTCGACATTACCGAGATTTTCCCTACTGCCCGTGACGACACGGTCACCATGTCCGAGGACGACCCGGGTCTGAGCATCGACGTATTGGCAAATGACGATCTGGGCGAAACACCTACGTTGTTGATCGATGTTGGCCGCTCCTGGACAAATCCGTTGACCGGGGTGACCTTTACCGATGTTTCCGAATCCGATCCGACGGCGGTCGTGGACGAAGCGAACATCGAAATCACCGAACCCAACGGGACGCTGGCGACTCTCGACGGCATGGTTATCTATACGCCGAAGAACAATTACTTCGGTACCGATACGTTTTTCTACACAATCCGGGATGCCGATGGTGACTTGTCCTCTGCCGAGGTTTCGGTAGTGGTACTGGCTCGAGACGACGCCCCGCGCGCCATAGCCAACCCGGAGTACACGGTAGAGCAGGGCAGCATTCTGACTATACTGGCGGAGGGCGGGTTACTTGCGTTTGCATACGATAACGATGGTGATCCCCTTCAGGTGCGCCTGGTTTCCCCGCCTGCACACGCGGTTTCCCCTGACGGCTTTATCCTCTACGCGAGCGGCGCGTTTACATATATCCCGGAGCCGACCTACGGTAACAACGCCGGCGAGGAAACGGATAATTTTCAGATCGACTTCTGGGACAGTAACGACGGCCTGGCTTCTCCCGTCGTTACGGTCACTATCAACATTGCTCCGGAACAGCCGGCCCCGCCTGCTCCGCCTTCCGGAGAGGTGGAGTTTGATTTCAATCTTGCCGATGTGCCGTTGGAAGACGCTATCGCGGCGGAAGCCAACGTGCTCATCATGATGGACGATTCGAGTTCCATGGACTGGTCGATCATGACGCCCGAGAGTGATGGTCAGTTCTTCATATCGAACTCGAAAAAGAAAACCAAAGGCGCGAGTACGTCGAACTATTACCGATATGTACATCAGCTGTCGACCAACACTCTCGCGGGCAACCGCAACGTTCCGACGGAAGAAGCGCTGCTTGCCGATGCTGACTTCGACGGCAACGAGTATGGTGTCTGGCGGGCTCGCTCGTCGGCGTACAACACGGTTTATTACAACCCCGAAATCCTTTACCGGCCATGGATGGGCTTGGACCGCAACGGCGTGGAATTTGCCGACGTGGGTGAAACGGCGGTACCGCTGGATCCCTTCGACGTCAATCGGCAGACGATTGACCTTACCGCACCGCTGACCTTTATTTCTGACGGCGTACCCGCGACAAGCGGTGGCCGAAAGACGATTACCAACAGCAACGTCTTCCTTCCGTATTATTACACCACCTCTGCTGCCGGTGTTCCCGAGTGGGATGATCCACACACCAAGGTAGAGATTCAGAGTCTGGGAAGTTACCAGGGCGGTGCCGGGAGGTCCGATTGTGCGGTTGACGATGAAGATCCGGGTAGCTGTACCTACGCGCAGGAAATTCAGAATTTCGCCAACTGGTTCGCCTACTATCGAAGCCGCGAATACACCGCCAAAGCCGCGCTCGGCTTTTCGATTTCGAGTGCATCCAACATTCGCCTTGGTTACGCGACGCTCAACAATTCCAACGAACGCGAGCCCATCGATTCCCTTAACGCCTCCTACCGGATAGGTCACAAAAAAGCGCTGTTGGATCAGGCTTACCAGGTTGTCTCCAACGGCAGCACGCCGTTGCGCCGGGGGCTGGATAGAGCTGGTCGTTACTTCGAGTGTGTCTCGGGTGATGCTTTTGGCAGCACCGGCAGCAGCAACCCCGGTGATGCCGGGTGTCCGGTTTTGGCGCCGCCGGAAGGACAGTGCCAGAACAACTTTACCCTGTTGTTTTCAGATGGTGCCTGGAACTCGAGTTTCAGCGGCTTGGGTGGGGAGAATCACGACGCCAATGGGGCTTCTCCCGATCCGAGTGCGTCCGCGTTTGATGGCGGTATGTTCCAGGATTCCATAAATGCTTCCCTTGCGGATGTTGCGATGTACTACTACGAGCGGGATCTCCACGGCCTGGAAAACGGCGTGCCCACCACCCAACGTGACCAGGATTGGGCCCCGCTGTCGGCGCTGGAGAACGATGGCGAGTCGATGCACCAGCATATGAAGACCTATACGATTGGCTTTGGCCTGGAAGGCAACATTCAGTTCAGCGACCTGCCTTTGGACTACACCCAACCGTTTTCCTGGGGTGATCCGTTCAACCAGGGACTGGAGAAGATAGACGATATGTTACACGCGGCGGTCAACGGTCGCGGCGAGTTCCTGCAGGCGAACAACCCCGTGCTGCTCTCCCAGGCTTTCGAGCGCGCCTTCGAGGCATTCTCCGACGGATCTGTGTCGGTGTCCGCGGTCGAGTTCAGCTCGACGGCCCTTCGCGTGGACACCGTTGAATACCGCGGTTTCTTCAACCTGAAGTTGAACTCGGGCGACCTCCATGCGCTGTCCGTTGATCCCTCCAACGGCACGGTCGACAGTGCCAACCCGCTCTGGCAAGCCGCCGAGCAGTTAGATGGCATTAACCCCGGCGATCGAAAAATCGTCACTTGGGACAATGTAAGTAACAGCGGTATCGAATTCGAATTCGCAGATTTGAATGCCGATCAACTTGGCCTGTTGGATGAGGATCAGGTCGGCTGGTTACGCGGAATACGCGACCAGGAAGAACCCAACGGCGTTCTTCGGGTACGCGAAGATGTGCAAGGATTGTTGGGTGACATCGTTCACTCCGCTCCTCAGTTTGTTGGAGCTCCGCGAGGGTTCCGCCGTGATCAACTGCCGTACCCCACAGATTCAAATAATCTCTACTCGGCGTTTGCGGACGATAAATCCGATCGGCAACGGATCGTATATGTGGCGGCTAACGACGGTATGTTACATGCGTTCGATGCTGGTGATGTTGATAGTGTTGGATCTGGTGATGAGGTTTTTGCCTATGTACCCAACAAGATTATCGATTCGGGTCAGCGGTTTGCCAACGACCTGGATCAGCTGACGTCGCTAGTCTACTCACACAGATTTTTTGTTGACCTGACGCCATCGGTGGAAGACGTGTTCATGCGGTCCAGCGGTTCAGCGGCAAGCAAGTCGTGGAATACAATTCTGATCGGCGGTCTGGGCGGTGGAGGCAAAGGCTATTTCGCCTTGAACGTGACCGATCCAGATGGAGATTTTTCGACGCAGCTGAACGCCACCGACACCGTATTGTGGGAATTTACGGATGAAGACGACACTTATCCCGTCGACGGCAACGGAGATCCACTGGAAGATGCCGCAGGATTACCATTAGTCGACCTTGGTGGAGATCCCGTCAAGGACCTAGGTTATGCGTTCAGCCAACCCCAGATGGTGATGAGCAACCTGACGGGTGGTGATGGTGAAAAAGAGTGGGTTGCGATCTTCGGCAATGGTTACAACAGCACCGCAGGCATCGCAAAACTTTTCATCCTGAACATCGATGCCGGACTCGACGGTTGGGATCCCAACGACTTCATCAAGCTCGATACCGGGGAGGGAGTGAAGGCCAGCCCTGATCCACTGGCAGGGCTGCCTAATGCATTGAGCACGCCCGCCGTCGTAGACGTAGATGCAAACGGTACGGCAGATCTGGCTTTTGCCGGTGATCTCTTCGGAAACCTCTTTCGGTTCAATATCGCCGACGCTGATCCGGACAACTGGAGCGTCACGAAACTCTTTCAGGCAACTTACCTCGAGACGGCGGCGACTCGCCAGTCAATCACGACGAAGCCGCTCGTATTCAAGCACCCGAGTGCAGGTTTCCTCATCGTCTTCGGCACGGGTAGTTATGTCACCGAAGAAGATGGTATGAGCACGGACATTCAGTCGATCTACGGCATCTGGGACCGTGGCGAAGTCAACCCGGCAACTGCAGGGAGCGACGCGAAGAGCACACGGCTGGTGGAACAGACCATCGTCAATATCGTCGACGATAATGCCCGGTTTGAACGCCAGCGCATCGTGACGGACAACGAAGTGAACTACATCCCCGACGGCGCTGCAACTGGCGTCTACGGGTGGTTCATCGATCTGGACATGGTGCGGGCAACGGCAACCCTGGCTGGCGACCCGAACGTGAATAATGCCGGTCGAGCGCCCCCTGACCCGCAATTCCCGGGTGAGCGTGCGGTGCGCCGAATAATTGCACGCGGCGAAGTTCTCCTGATTACCACGGTTATTCCACGGGACGCCAACACCTGTTTCCGCGCTCCTCCGGGGGCTACCCAGCCTTTCGATATGCTGACGGGCGGCAACCCGAATCGAGCGATAATCGACGTTAACAACGACGGCGTCGTGGATGCCGACGATATGGTTAATTACAATGGCGTGTTATACGCATCGGGAATTCTGTTCGACAGGGACGATCTGGACGGTACGTTGGTCGACCCGTCAATGCTGCTTGGCTCGGGCAGCGACGACTTCCTGTTCATGAGTGGCGGGAACGATCAGATCACTTTGCGCATCGCTGGTCCGCTGGACGACAAAACCGGTCGACTATCCTGGCGCGAGTTGGACGAAGCTAACTAGCTGCGAAAAGTCAGTTGAGGGAAATTAGATGAAGTCAGTGAAAATCCTGCCGATGTCCTTGGTCGCGTTGATACTGACTGCGTTTGCCAATCCCGCGGCGGCGGACGATGCTGCTTTGGTGGAAGGTGAAGGGACGATCCATGCGGTTGAACTCACCTCCAACACGCTGGTGATAAATGGCGTCCGATTTCACGTCGCTTTTGATGCACGCGTCGAGATTCAAGATAACTATGGCGCCTTCAGCATGTTGCAGCCGGGAATGAAAGTAGCCTTTGAGTATCGCCGTCACGGTCCGACGAATCTCGAGATTTTCGATATCGAGCAGTTATCCGATAACAGGCGTATGGAAGAGACT
>JAPUJX010000330.1 GCA_027295975.1 Gammaproteobacteria bacterium | reverse complement strand
CAGGGCTCTCGCAACGGCAACGCGCTGCCGCTCGCCTCAGGACAGGGCGCTCGGTCGATGCTCCAGACGTTGCTCCAACCCCACGGCCACGAGCAGTTCGCGAGATTGTCGTTTCGCCACGTCCACCGCAACACCACCCAGCCGTAACGGCATGACGACATTCTCCAGGGCCGTGAACTCGGGCAGCAGATGATGGAATTGATATACGAAACCCATGGATGAATTGCGTATTTTTGCACGTTGCGCCTGGCTCGCCGCACTCAAGTCCACGTCTCCCACCAGCACGGTTCCTTCATCGGCGTCATCGAGTCCGGCTAATACGTGCAGAAGGGTACTTTTACCGGAGCCCGATCGTCCGACCACGGCCACCCGTTCTCCGGCATTTACCTGAAAATTCACGTCCTTGAGCACTTCCACGCTGGATCGGCCCTGAGTGTAGGACTTGCGAAGCCCGATGGCCTGCAACACCACATCACTCATGAGCGAGCACTTCCGACGGCCGCAGTCCGGCAGCGCGCCAGGCGGGATAGATCGTACTCAGCAGACACAGGATCATCGCGGTGAGCACTATGCCAACGATGTCGTCGCGGCGAATCTCAACCGGGAGGTAGCTCACAAAATACTGGTTCATGAGATCCAGGGAAAACAAATTTGTCGCCCACTGGTAGAAATCCGGCAACCCCGAGGCAATCAAAACCCCGAGGATCACGCCGATGACGATGCCCGAACCGCCGAGCAGTATGCCGACAACCACGAAAGCCAACACCAGGGTAGCCCGGTTGCTGCCGAGGGTGCGTAATATTGCAACATCGCCGCTACGTTGATCCACGATCATCACCAGGGTAGACACAAGATTGAACGCCGCCACCGCAACGAGAAACGACAGGAGGACGAACATGGTGGCTTTCTGCATACCGATCGCACGATAGAGGTTGCCGTGGGTGCTCATCCAGCTGCGCGCAAAAACCCGCTGAGGCCCGAGGGCAGACACCCCCTGGGCGGCGATGGAAGAAGCGGCAAATAAATCCTGCAACTTCACCTGGTAGCCGTGGATGCGCCCACCAAGACGAAAGACTTTCTGGGCGTCATTGATGTGTATATACGCGGAGCGGCTGTCTATTTCGGAACGGGACTGCAGAATTCCGCGCAGGACAAAGCGTTTTTGACGCGGGAATATTCCAACCGGCGTCACGGTTGCGGAAGGTAATACCAATGTGATGCGCTCGCCAATCTCGACACCGAGTTCCCGCGCCACCCCTATGCCTAAAACGAGCGAAAATTCACCCGCCCGCAACACCGGGCTACCGACCAGATAGTCCTCGAGCGTTGAGACTTCCCCGTGCACGAGGGGATCTATCCCGGTGATCAGCACCCCGGCCACATCGCTGGGTACCGCTGCCAATCCTGCGCCTTGTACGACCGGTACCACGCCGCGGACCCCATCGAGGGCGCGAAGCACATCCAGATCCGCGGCATTTCCAGGTAAAGGTTCCCTGCCGTAGAAACTGAGGTGGGGTAACACGCCGAAAACACGCTCACGCAATTCACGTTCGAAGCCATTGACGACGGAAACCACGATAATCAACACAGCCACGCTCAGCGCCAGCCCGCCGCTCGCCACGAGGCTTACGAAAGAAATGGAACTTCGTCTGGAGAACGCATAACGGCCGCCCAAACTCAGCGCAACTGTATTAAGCACAGGCGATCTCAGGGGATGAAATCGGCGTTATGCTTTTTTCAGTTGCTTCGATCGCAAAACTCCGGGTTTTCGCCACATATCTCGCAGGCCGCGTTCCCACCCAGGGCTCTCAAACCCCCGCAACTTCCGCTAATGGGCTTGCGCCCGAAGGCCACCCCAACCGCCATGCCCGCGACAATCAGCAGCATGACGAAAAAGGCGAAAACAAGGGTGATAAACGTCATTCAGTGGCGGTCAATCTAATGCGCATGGAAGGAGTATAACGCTCTTCGAACCCGTTTTCCGTGCGAACCACGAATAGCGCGGCAAGTTCGTGTTCGGTTGCCAATTCGAGCCCATGTACGGGACCCAACACGTTCAGCGCGGTCGCGTACCCGTCCGCCCACATGGCCGACTCGTGCAACACCGTCACGGATGCCAGGTTGTGGGTAACAGGATATCCAGTGCGGGGATCTATGGTGTGGGAATAACGTCGTCCGCTATCCTCGAAAAAAATTCGATAGTCCCCCGACGTTGCCGCTGCTTCGTCGGTGAGTGACAAAACCCGTTGAATCGCCCCCATCCGGTCCGGGTCAGGCACCTCGATGCCAATTCGCCAACCCTCACCGGCGGAATTCACTCCCCTCGCTCGCACCTCACCGCCAATGTCTATCAGATAATCCGAACAGTGTGCCTCGTCGAGCACTTCGGAGAGGCGATCCACTCCAAATCCTTTCGCGATAGCGGACAAGTCAACGTACAACTCATGGGTTTTTGACAAGCCGGGCGGTTCCCGCCTCGTCAACAAACGCGCAAATCCAACGGCGGCCCGCGCGCTTGCGACCGCTTCATGATCCGGCGGCGAGAGACGTTCCACATTCGGTCCAAAACCCCACAGATTCACCAACGGACCGACGGTAACGTCGAACGCCCCATTGGACACCTTCGACAACTCGGCGGCGGCACCGATCACCCTGACCAGCGAGGACGATACCGACACCCACGTCCCTACAGGGGCCTGGTTGAACTGCGATAACGTCGAACTCTCGAGGTATGTCGACATCTCGTTGTTGACGAAACGCAACTCCACGGCCACGGCCTCGGATGTGTCACCCGGACAATTTGCGGTAACCCGGTATTGAGTCCCCATCGTAGACCCCTGGTAACGGTGGTATTCGGGATGCGCCTCACACCCGGCAACAACGGCGAGCCAGGAGACAATCAGCGCAACCCCGACGGTCTGCTGCCAATGGGCCCTCGAGGCAAGAGAGTTCTGATGACAGAAAATCACGGGGAATTTTCCACGTTAGACAAATGCTCCGCCTACGCAATACCATCGAAGGGTCGAAAGTGTTCGCCGAGTACCATAAACCATCAGGAGTCTCATCGTGGCAACGATATGCGCAACGGAGCACTCGACTAGTCCAGAATCCGCCGCGGCCGGTTGATGACTTCCCTGCTGCTTCTGCGCCACGGCGAAATCGAAGAAAACCTTCATGGACTCTGGTGTGGTTCCACCGATAGCCCCCTGACCCGGCTCGGTCGCCGTCAGGCGGGTCGAACTGCCCGACACATCAGCCGTCTCCACCCAAGGTTGAGCGCCATCTACACGAGCCCGCTGGAGCGATCTATCGAAACTGCCGCCAAAATCAGCAAACGGCTGAAGCTGCGTCCGGTAATAAACGACGATCTGCGCGAGTACGCGATCGGTGACTGGGAAGGGCTGCCCTTCCAACTGCTGAACAGGAAATACGATTTCGTGAACAGGTGCACGCAGAATCCCGAATTCGCTCCCCCCGGGGGCGAGTCGCTTGCCGAGGTTGCCGCCCGGGTGGTTGCCGCCTTGAGGGAAATTTACGCTCGTCACGTAACGGATGACAGGGTACTGGTTGTATTCCACGGTGCCGCCATCGCAGTCGCGCTCGGCACGCTGATCGACGGCGACCCCAAACCCTGGATTAAATATCAATTAGCCAACTGTGGGTTGACGGAGTTGGTGCTTTCTCCCGGCCCGTACGTTAACTTCTTCAATTCGATCCACCACCTCTAACAACAACAATTTCTGGTCACGAACTGGAAACAAACTCACCCGGAGGAGAGCCATGCCTGAATATTGCAGCATCGACAAAAACGACCACGTCATGACCGTGACGCTGGAGCGACCGGACCGGCTCAACGCCCTGCACCCACCCGCAAATGCTGAACTTGGCGAGGTATTCGACGATTTTGCCGGCGACGACGATATGTGGGTGGCAATCATCACCGGGCGGGGACGCGGGTTCAGCGCCGGCAACGATTTACGTTATCAAGCCGAGGGAGGCGAACGGGTACCCATGCCGAGGGGATTCGCAGGTCTCACATCCCGCTTCGATCTGCATAAACCGGTCATCGCAGCCGTCAATGGAGTTTCCATGGGTGGGGGCTTCGAAATCGCGCTGGCATGCGATCTGATTATCGCCTCTGAAAAAGCGCTGTTTGCGTTGCCCGAACCCAAGGTAGGACTCGCTGCGCTGGCAGGAGGCCTCAATCGGCTACCGCGCCAGATCGGCTCCAAACGCGCCCTCGGGATGATCCTGACGGGGCGTCACGTGAGCGCGGAAGAAGGAATGGCCCTTGGCTTCGTCAATGAGGTGGTGCCCCACGACGACCTGATGAACGCCGCCAGACGCTGGGCGAACGATATCTGTCAGTGCGCGCCATTATCCATTCGCGCGAGTAAAGATGTGGTTTATCGAAGCCTCGACTACGCCTCACTGGAAGATTCGATGAAGGAGAGCTACGAATCTGTGAAAGCCATGGCTAAAAGTGAGGATTACATCGAAGGCCCCAGGGCGTTCTCCGAGAAACGGCCTCCTAACTGGAAGGGGCGTTAGAGTCTTCTCGAGCGCGATTTTGGCTTGCAGATGAGTCAAGTTTTTGCCCGACACTTAAATTGCGAACCTACATGCCCGTCGGTCTGAGGCGGAGCCTCGCTAATTCCTGTTGCGAATACACGACGGAGGAAATTCGCAGGATTTTCGACAGGAATTTGAGGATTGTCGATGGTAACCGCGTTGAGAGTGGGGATGCTCAAAGTGCGTCTACGCTCAGCCCTTCCAGGGTTCCCTCATTACACGAACTTGCCCTCCATTCGGCTTCGCTCGAGGCCG
>JAPUJX010000033.1 GCA_027295975.1 Gammaproteobacteria bacterium | reverse complement strand
CAGCCGATCAACAACGAGTACCTCACAACCTTCAAGGGTGTCGAATTCGAGTGGCAGACCCACTTCACCTACCTGCCCGGTCTGCTTAGCGGCCTCGTACTCAACGTCAACTACACCCGGATCTCCTCCGACACGCGCTATCCCCAGGTCCGTCTCGTGCGGGATCCCGTGCCGCCGTTTCGCGCGACGCAAATCGACACGTTTCGCGTCGGGCGTATGCTCGATCAACCGGAGCACATCGGGAACGTGTCGTTGGGCTACGACCGTGGAGGGTTCTCCGGTCGGATCTCGATGATCTACACGCGGAGCAGCCTAACCAGGATCCGCGATTTTCCGGAGGAGGATGGCTTTACGGACACCTACGTCCGCTGGGATGCGGCGCTTCGGCAAAAGGTGGGGCGTCGCATGAATGTATTCTTCAACCTGAACAACTTTACCGACCGGCCTGATGTCTCCTCGATCGGGATCGGCTTCCCAACCACTCAGGAACACTACGGCTGGACAGCCGACCTCGGTGTTCGCTATCGGTTCTGATCCGCATGGCCTGCCTGTTTCGACACCTGTAACCTGGCCCAGCGGCTCCCCCTTCTGGCCTCTACCCGAACCAAACCACGAAAATGCTATGAACCGTTTCGCTAAAGGAAAACGTATTTTGCGGCGATTGCCCCTGTTCTTGACCCTGCTTGTTGGGGGGCTACACGTGCTGAGTGCCACACAGGTGGCCACCGCTCAGCGCACGGTCGAGGTGGCACCCGGCTTCGGCACGTTGAATGACGCCATTAGCAGTGACACGACGGCGACTGGCGCACGCGTGGACTCGAACACCGTGTACATGTTGACCGGCGGGACGTCATTCGAAGCGCGCTATTATCTCAACGGTCGGATCCGGAGTGGTGACTTCCACCTGCAAATCGTTAATGCGCCCGGAAGCACCCAGCCCGCCGTGCTCCAGGTACTCACCGACGCAACGGGTGCGAGTTCCAGTCGCATGATCCAGCACGACGGCGACCTCACAATACGCGGTCTCTATCTCCTCGGGGCGGACGACCTCGATGCTCCCAGGGCCGTCATGATTCAGATAGAGGGCGATGCTAAGACGCTCATCGTAGACGATTGCTTCGTCGACTATAACCGGTTTATCACCTTCCGCTTTAACGGCGCGGAGGGAAACTTTCGCCTGACCAATTCCCATATTCGAAACGTGATGACTACCAACAATCCAGGGAATGGTAAAGTCATCGATCCTCGGGGCAACGTCATCAACGAGGTCTATATTGAAAACACCACGTTTGAAGGGGTTTCTGCGGGACTTACGCGGTTATCGGGAGCGCTTTTTCGCTCTCTGTTTTTCAATCACAACACGATCTGGACCATGGGTGGGTTCATCCGTGACGACGTTCGCTCGAACAGCAACAAGATAGTCAAGGCGCGGATTACGAACAACCACTTCATCAATATGGGTTGGCCGGGAGATTCCCTGTCGGCGGCCTGGATCGATCCGCCCTCGCACACTCGAGCCGGGATCTTCTCCTTTGACTCTCTCAGCACGGTTCCAGGCGTCAGCGAAACGGATCGTGACATTGTGATCAGTAACAACAACTTCTATTGGGATCAGGAGCTCGTTGATTTTTTCAATTCGGGTTACATGACATCGTGCACGGAATGTTCAGGCGGAACGCTAAAACAGTGGCCGATATTCAACCCGCGCGCGCAGACCTTCGTCGATGCCGGACTGGTTCGCTTCGATAACGCCATTGAGGATAATCCGGAATTCGTAAACACGCCGCCGATTTCGAATTACATCACTTGGACAACGGACTACTGGGCACTAGGGGCGTCGGAAGTCTTCGCGACCACGGTCTACTATGATCCCGACGGCCCCCAAAACGTCGACACGTGGCCCGTGCCGGAGGATTTCTCGTATCCGACGACCAAGGCATCGTACACCGGTGGTACGGGCGGCTTCCCGCTGGGTGACCTGAACTGGTTTCCCGCCCAGAAGGCAGCGTGGGAAGCGGTTGGCGGCGGCACCAGCAGCGGCACCGACTTCGGCATCATTGTAGCAAATGAAGACCCGGATGAAGTGCCGACAGGGTTCGTCTTGCGCGGGAACTACCCGAACCCGTTCAACCCATCGACGACGATTGACTTCGATCTCAATGTTCCAGCGGAGGTGAGCGTTTCAGTGTTCGACGTGCTCGGTCGCCAGGTATTAACGACGCCAGCACTGCAGGTCGCTGCCGGCGCAAGGCAGCAGATCCGCGTTAATGCGTCGTCGCTGGCTTCGGGCGTTTATCTCTACCGGGTCACAGCAAGGTCAGCGACACAGACCTTGACTGCAATGGGGCGTATGTCGCTCATCAAGTGAGTCGAAGGACGAAGCGAGAAAGCACTGGTTCATGCTTATTCCGGGTTGGATAGGCGCTTAGTGCTTTCAAGCATATCCGAATGACGTGTCATGTCTAGCCAGCAGGATTTTATTCTTGCTGGCTAGACATTTATTGTGCATGTGGCGGGCGCTTCGGTCCACCAAACAACCTGTAGCTCATCCTATAAGAGAATGAAAATCACGAAGAAGAAAGAATTCATTCTAACGATGTTACTGTTCCTGTCTACAAGTTCCGTTGCATTTACACAAACGTCCACACTCGTTGCAGTTGGAAGCGATGGCCGATTGGTTTACACACCGGACTCCAACGGCAATATCGTCCCAGATTTTAGCGGCGTTGGTTATAAGAACAGCGAAGAGCCAATTCCTATGGTGCCGGTTGTATTGACTGTCAGCGCGGTGAGCGGTGACAATACAGCCAATGTGCAGCTCGCAATCGAAACGGTCGCTGCCATGGCGATTCAGGCAAATGGCTTCCGCGGCGCGATTCTGTTTCAGTCCGGGACTTATGAAATCAGTGGTGTGCTGACGATAAGCGCCACTGGAATTGTCCTGCGCGGGCAAGGCAACAGCACCATTTTCCTCGCAAAAGGAACGACTCAGTACGATTTTATCGAAATCGGAGGCTCTTCCTATATCACGGAGGAAACAACCTCAACTAGAGGTATTGTTGATTCCTACGTGCCGTACGGAGTAGATGAGATAACTGTTGAATCGGGGCACACATTCTCGTCTGGCGACCAGGTCCTTCTTCATCGCATTCCCAACCAGACTTGGATCGACACACTTGGAATGAACGCAAGCGGTATCAATTGGACTCCGTCCCAACGTTCTATAAAGTTTCAGCGACGGGTTGTCGCTGTAAACGGGGATACGATTACACTGGATGCGCCTGTCGTCGATCCGATAGACCCTCAATATGCAACTGCCACATTAACAAAATTCACTGACAACCGCATTAACAATGTTGGCATTGAAAACATGCGGTTAGAATCGGATTATGATACCTACCCACATTTACCTGGGGCGTCCTCAGATGAAAACCACGCCTGGGCGGCGATCGCATTTAGTGCGAACATTCGAGACGCCTGGGTGAGGAGTGTGGATGGATACTATTTTGGATACGGGCTTATTGATATCGCGGACAACGCCGCATTCATTACAATTGAAGCCAGCAATATGTATGATCCTGTATCAATCACAACTGGTGGCAGAAAATATCCATTTTCCAATGACGGGCAAAGAATCCTATTTAAGGACTGCTTCGCTCGCGGCGGTCGTCATTCCCTTGAAACGGGTAGTAACACCGCCGGCCCGGTCGTTTTCACCAATTGCTCAACCCAAGGCTCGCTTGCAGACGATGGCCCTCATCACCGCTGGTCCACCGGTATTCTCTATGACAATATTCAGACTGAGAGACTGAATTTTCAAAACCGTGGAACCTCTGGGACAGGTCACGGCTGGGCAGCCGG
>JAPUJX010000329.1 GCA_027295975.1 Gammaproteobacteria bacterium | reverse complement strand
AACAGTACTTTGAGAATGACTTCAACGGCGGCAACGTGTTCACCGGAGTAGCCCGTAATTTCCTGCAGTTTCAAACCAGCGCGCGGGGTGAGGGCGCCCTTGCGGTCAACTTTGTTCTTGATGAGTTGGTGACCCGGTTGTTGACCAAGAGAACGGGTTACTTCTCCGCACATGAATTTGATCAGGCCATCAATCTCATATTGGGGCAGATAATTCAGAATCTGGTGCAAGGCCGGTTCGACGAAATCGCCGCGTCTTTGCGTCGGCTCACTACGCACAAACCCTCCGTGTGGGACCGCGCGCTGGGTGCTCCTCTGGTTGATCTAGAACCCACCGAAGCACCTCGCAACGCCCTCAACGCTCTGTCACTCAAAAGCGAGGCGATCTCCCGATCGATCCTCGATGGCATAGGGCGAAACAAGTCGGCTGCTTTGCTCGTTGAACTGATTAGTCAATACAAGGGCCGCCACTTCCAGGTTTCAGATCTGTACCGCATCGCGGAGAGCCTTGATATTGAGTTGCAGGAATTATTGGGAGACTGGCTCCACGACGCTTCCCTGCCGGGTTTCCTGATGTCGGCGGTCGCGACAGACCGGCTGAGTGATGACGATCAAGGGAACCCCCGGTATCAGACCCGGGTATGGGTACGCAACGATGAAAGTACTCCGGGACTGTTACAACTGAGGTACCAATGGGGAAGTCTCAAGGAACCCACATGGGACGTGACGGGTCCCAGGCGAATCCCGCCGAACAGTGCGGTTGAAGTAGGCATAGTCACTCCCACCCCGTTATTCCAGTTATGGACTCAACCGTATCTCGCCCTCAATCGAAACGATCAACGGCTGACCTTACCCAGAGTGGATAGTGAGCGGCAGTTGCAGGCTGAACCGTTTGTCGGTTTCCAGCAGAGCGACTGGCGGCCGCCCGAAACGGGCGACATCTTTGTTGATGATCTCGACGATGGATTCACGATATGGCGTGACCAGCCAGAAGCGCCCGACGACAACAAGGATCTGGACCAGGGTTTACCGGAGTACCAGTTGAGGTTCGGAAACGTTCGCTACTGGAGTCGAGCGGTATATTCCGATAGCTGGGGTAAATACCGGAGAACGCACGCGTTGATCGCCCCGGGTCAAGGTAATAGTCATGCAGCATTTACCGCGACCTTGCCCCATGAAGGACGGTGGCAGCTTTCTTATTACCTTGGCATCAACACCAGTTCCGACACCAATCCGGATTTTAACCCGGGTGTTCTATTGAGATCGTATCTCGGCAAACACGAGATGACTCTGGTTTCGAATAACGAACGCATACCGATTGAATTCGATGGGAAAGAAGCATCATTCGGGTGGAACGAACTGGGCGACTTTCAACTACCGGCGGGGGAAACCCGTCTTGAAGTCGCTAATGTTACTACCGGTATTGTCGTTATTGCCGATGCCATTCGCTGGCGTCCCGGAGTCGTCCAGGTAGCGGGAGAGAAATAGCCGAGAAGGGGCTTTCCAATTTCAACCTCACCTGGTGAGGTTGTCTGAAGGTTCGAGACCGGTTCGGCCCAGGGTGACGGTTTGTATGGTTTTCATCCATCCCAGACTTTGGCCGGAAGCGGCAACCCTGCCAGATCTGCTGACGTCAACGGCCGCCTGGGGTTCAACCCGAGTATCTGGAGCACCATCATCAATTGCCGGACATGTTGGGTCATGTGCCAGGTGCACCGCTCGATAACCGAATGGAGCGACTGCTCTCCATAAAAAGTACTCACCATCTCGCTACAGTGCGGATCTTCCCGTCGTGTCCACCAATCGTCGAGTTGTCGGGTGATATCCGCCGCGAGTGTTACGAGCTTGTCCGGACTGCAATTCACCGCGGGGACCGCCTTCGCGATCTCGCCCGTGAACGCCCGACCCTTCGTGACTGCCAGACAACCACCCGGGATCGCAACGATGTGATTACCGAGATCGAGGTAACTTCGGTCTCGGCCGGGCAGCTTGTCGCGTAGTCGTTCGGCCGGTATCTGCTGCAACGATTCCACCCCGATGGGGAGCACCTGTTTTATCCGCGCGATGAGTTCGCCGGGTTCCAGCGCTGGTGTGAAGTGCTCAACGAGTCCAACGAAGCGCGCAACTTCGTTCAAATCCTGGGAGTAGATGAACGCGTCTGCGCGGGATATCACCGGCACACCCCGGGCACCGAGCGCGATGAGTTCCGCTCGTCCGTCGGCATCCGCTGCTACGTTGATTGACTCGAATTCGACCTCACGGGTCGACAGGAACTCCCTGGTTCGCAGGCAGCTCGTTCAGCCGGGCTGCCAGAACAACTTTACGGTTTCGGTCATGTTATTTGCCGGTGATTATCCGCGGAAAACATTTTTGTCACTTCGCCTCGCCGGCTATTCAGGCAGGCATTACAAACTCATCGGCAAACACGAGGGTTCCCTCGGTGTTGTCGGTGCGAAGATGGATAATCTCCAGGTATTCCGGCGAGTCATACCAGGCGCGTAATGCATCTTTCGACGGAAACTTCAATACAACCGTTACCGGCCCCGGCTCTCCTTCGACGGGTTCGCTCCCTTCGCCCGCGACCAGTATCTCTCCGCCGTGGTTGAGGATCGTCGGACCGACGGCGGCAATGTAGGCCTGGTATCCCTCTGGATTGGTAATTCTGTAGTTGGCGATCAAATAGCCGGCCATGTCTCTCCTCCTGAGTGGGTGTGCGCACAAGATCTTAACCGATCTCCAAGAAGCCGAGGTAGGGTGTCGTTCATTTGAGCGGGCGAGTCTGGCAGCGGAAATACGGGTGTTCCACCTTGCTGGGAGTGATGCAGGGAGCGATCCACCGGCCCGCCATCTGAGGGCAGGCGTTGCTGACCTGGACATTGAATCGAAATCGGGGCGGTGGTAACATCGATTCAAACGGTCGTTTGAACGAATATTATGAATGCTTCTTCCAGCATCCGTCAGAATTCCACCACCACGCAACTGAAGATCCTCGACGCGGCGGAAAGTCTGTTTGTCGAAAGGGGTTTCGCTGCGACTTCGTTGCGGGCCATTGCCGGGCTGGCCGAGGTCAACCTCGCAGCCACCCACTACCATTTTGGTTCCAAGGAAGCCCTGTTCCAGGCGGCCATCCATCGGCGGGTGAATCCGATCAACGAGGCTCGCCTGCAGGCCCTGGATGAATTGGAGAGAAGCTCGAGGGTGCTGACGGTTGCGGCGATTCTGGCAGCGTTTTTCAAACCTCTCACGGAAGGCGGTATGTCGGCTCCGGTGACTAAATTGGTCGGGCGGATTTACGGTGAGCCGGAGTCGATTACCAAACCCCTGCTGGAGGGTGAGTTCGGGGTAGTGGCCGGGCGGTATTCGAGTGCCCTTGCCAGGGCGCTCCCTGGGTTGGACGAAACGGAGCTTCGTTGGCGGTTTCATTTCATGATCGGCGGGATGATCCAGGTTCTCAGTTTCGGCGGGCCCCTTGGGATGAAGGAGTCTGCTGATACGAGGCAACAAGGTATCGAAAGGCTCCAGTCGTTTGCGGTGGCGGGTTTTGAACAGGGACAACGAGAAGTTGCGGGAGGGTAAGTAAGTGAAACAATTGTTATTGCCCTGTTTGATCGTACTTGGCGGATTCGGCCTTGCGGCGATCCTGATCCTGACGGGACCGACAATTGAAGCACGCGCTCCGCGATCGCTCCCACCGCTCGTACGGGTTCTCGATGTGTCTCCCGAAAGGGTACGGCTCAATACCATTACCCACGGTACGGTTGTGCCACGAACTGAAAGTGAACTTGTTCCGGAAGTATCAGGGCGCATTGTCGCGATATCGCCGGCCATGGTTTCCGGTGGTTTTTTTTCCTCAGGCGACGAACTCATCAGGATCGACCCGCTGGATTATGAGGTAGCGCTGGAACAGGCCAAAGCCGGTCTCACCCGATCTCAAAGTGATCTCGCCAACGCGCGAACCGCTCATATACGACAACTCGATCTGGCCCAGAAGCAGTCAACCAGCGCATCCCAACGCGATGATGCGTTGAATCGACGAAGCATTGCAGAAGCGACGCTCCGCGAAGCCCAGGCAATACTGGCACGTGCGGAAAGGGATCTGGTGCGTACCCGGATGATGGCTCCCTATGATGGCCGGGTACGCAAGGAGCGCGTTGATGTTGGTCAATTTGTCAATCGCGGTACTACCGTCGCAACAATTTATGCCACGGATATTGCCGAAGTGAGATTGCCCATACACGATGAGGAACTGGCTTATCTGGAATTGTCTCTCGGCGCCGGAAATGGCGACGTTACCGAACGGGTAAAAGTGACTCTGCGCGCGCGTTTTGCGGGCGGTGACCACGAGTGGGAGGGGGAGGTGGTTCGTACCGAGGGGGAATTGGATCCGCGCACGCGCATGATCAACGTCATCGCGCAGGTTGTTTTACCCTACGCTCAGCACAATGGCCGACCGCCGTTTTCGGTTGGTTTATTCGTCGAGGCGGAAATTCATGGCAGGCAGGTTGATGACGTCGTCGTGTTGCCGCGGTCGGCAATGCGTGGTGAAAATCGTGTTTTTGTCATCGATTCCGGTAACCGATTGCGCTTCCGCAACGTCGATGTTCTGAGAATCGAAGCGGATCAGGTTTATGTTCAGGGAGGTTTGAAGAGGGGCGATCGGGTCTGCATCTCCGCGCTCGAGAACGCACTTGATGGCATGGCCGTGCGTTTGCAAAGTGTTACCTCGTCGGAGGTTGCCCGGTAATGAAGGGAGTGATCAACTGGTTTGCGAACAACCACATCGCTGCGAATCTGCTGATGGGTCTGATCGTGCTCGCTGGTCTCGCCGCCCTGCCGGGGATGCCGCAGAAATCGTTTCCGGACATCGATGTCAACGTGATAACCGTGACGGTGCCCTATCTGGGAGCCGCCCCTGAGGAAGTTGAGCAAGGCGTATGCATTCGTATCGAAGAAGAGCTCGAAGGGATCGAAGGCCTCAAAGAAATCCGTTCCACCGCCAACGAGGGAGTTTGTTCCGTTCAGGTGGAATTGTTTGACGACGCTGATATATCGAGGGCGCTCGATGACGTAAAAAACCGGGTTGATGCCATCGATACGTTCCCTGAAGAAACGGAGAAACCCATCGTCACCCTGATGACCCGGCAACGATCCGTCATTGATATTGCGATAACGGGACCCACTGACGAGCGAACCCTCAAGGTTATCGGTCAACGGGTTCGAGATGACATGGCGGCGTTGCCCGGCGTTACCCAGGTGTCGTTATCGAATACCCGTCCCTATGAGGTGTCGATCGAAGTGTCGGAAGCATCCCTGCGCCGTAACGGTTTGACTTTCAGTCAGGTCGCACAAGCCGTCCGCGCCGGATCCCTCGATTTACCCGGCGGCTCCATCAAAACGCCGGCTGGCGAAATCCTGTTGCGTACCAAAGGCCAGGCGTACCGGGGCGATGAATTCGAAAAACTGGTGGTCAGGACTCAAGCCGATGGGACGCGTTTATACCTCAAAGACGTGGCAAGGGTGGTGGATGGATTCGCCGATACGGATCAGATGCTGCGTTTTGACGGCAAACCGGCCGCTATCGTTCGAGTGTCCCGGGTGGGTAGTCAGGACATTCTCGATATTACCGAAGCTGTGTTCGGGTATCTGGAAACTGCCCAGAGCCGTCTGCCGGAAGGTGTCGAGCTGACTGTCTGGAACGACAATTCCAAATTGTTGCGTGACCGTCTGGATACCTTGCTCACCAGTGCGCGTCAGGGTTTCCTGATGGTGCTCGTGTTGCTGGCCCTGTTCCTGAGGCCGCGACTGGCGTTCTGGGTCAGCGCTGGTGTGCCTGTTGCTTTTCTCGGTGCGCTGTTTCTGGCATCGACCATGGGGATGTCGATAGACGGTATCTCACTGTTTGGATTTATCCTGGTACTGGGCATTCTGGTGGATGATGCGATTGTTGTGGGTGAGAATGTTTATTCAACTCAACAGAGGGAACATTCGCTGCTTGCTGGAGCCATTAAAGGAACTCAGCAGGTTTCCGTACCGGTTATTTTTGGCGTGCTGACAACCGTGGCGGCATTTATGCCCTTTCTGTTGGGTCCCGGAATGATGGGACAGATTTTCAGCGTCATCGCCATCATCGTAATGTGTTGTCTCGCTTTCTCGCTGATCGAGTCACAGTTGGTGTTACCGGCTCACCTCGGGCACCGCAGCGTTAGCTCTCCATCTGCAGAGATTGGGATGTTGTTGATTCCGATCGGGGGCATTGTTCTGCTCGAACTGGCCTGGGATGTTCGCAGCTACATCGCCTTATGTATCGCCACAGTCTCCGCGTTTTTTGCGCTCCACCTGGCTGGCGGTGCAAACCCGGTGGCCCGGCGCATCATTGATTTTCAATCGCGATTTGCCCATCGCCTTGAACATCTCATCAACACCAACTTTCGTGATCTTGTTACCAAAGCCATCGCATATCGCTACATTACGATCTCGTTAGCGCTTGTGGCACTACTTTCCAGCATCGGTATCCTGGGGAGCGGCCGGTTGCCGTTTTCCTTCTTCCCGCCGCTGGCGTCCGATCAGGTCATTGCCCAACTGACCATGCCCCTCGGTACTTCGCCGTCAATCACCAATGAGGCTGTGGCGTATCTGGAGAGAACGGCGAGACAGGTCGCGGATCAACTCGCTGCTGACAGTCCACACGCTCCACCGGTAACACATATCCTCGGAGCGGTTGGCAATCATCCCAGCAGTTCTTCCGGGAACGGGCCCCCATCAAATGAAGTCGCCGCATCCGGTGGACATCTGGGCGAGGTGACGATGCAACTCACGCCTTCGGAAACCAGGGATGTCGAAACACGTGATGTAGGTAATATCTGGCGCGAAATGGCAGGTCCTATTGCCGACGCGGTTGAACTGAAATTCCAGACGTCTCTGTTTACCGTAGGCAACGCGATCGATATACAACTCAAAGGCGAAAACATTGACGATCTGCGCGACGTCGCGGCGAGATTGAGGGAGAAGTTGGCTGAGTATCCTGGAGTCATCGACATAACCGATTCGTTTCGAAGCGGCAAACAGGAGCTGAAATTACGCATCCTGCCGTCGGGTGAAGCGCTGGGCCTTTCGTTGGGCATGTTGGCAAGACAGGTACGTCAAGCGTTCTACGGCGAGGAGGCACAACGTATTCAACGTGGCCGCGACGACGTGAGGGTCATGGTTCGCTACACCGAACGGGAACGCAAATCCCTCAGTTCGCTGCGTGGCATGCGCATTCGTACACCGGACGGATCGGAAGTGCCGTTTGTCACCGTTGCACAAGCCGATCTGGGGAGCGGTTTTTCTTCCATCAAACGTTCGGATCGGCGGCGGGTGGTGAACGTCATAGCAGACGTGGATCGCTCACAAATTACCGCAAATGAAGTCATCGCAGATCTTGGTGGCGGAGCTTTAGAGGAGATCATGCGTGAATATCCGCGCGTGGCATACAGTCTCGAAGGCCAACAACGCGAACAGGGTGAAGCGGTCGCCAGCCTGATCCCTCTGTTTGGAATTGCGCTTTTCATTATTTTTGGGTTGCTCGCGATACCGCTCAAGTCTTACACCCAACCTTTTATCATCATGAGCGTCATACCCTTTGCCCTGGTCGGGGCAATCTGGGGGCATATCCTCATGCAAGGTCTTGGCCTGGTTTCAGGGCTTGCGATGATGTCCGTGATGGGGTTCATTGCGGCTTCGGGTGTTGTAGTCAACTCGAGCCTCGTGCTGATACATAATGTCAACGCCCGCAGAGAAGCGGGACAATCCATTCGCGATGCGGTGCTCGACGCCGCGGTATCCCGTTGTCGGCCAATCATTCTGACGTCTTTGACGACCTTCGTCGGTTTGGCTCCCCTCATGTTCAACCGCAGTGTACAAGCTCAATTCCTGGTTCCCATGGCGGTTTCCCTGGCTTTTGGCGTGCT
>JAPUJX010000328.1 GCA_027295975.1 Gammaproteobacteria bacterium | reverse complement strand
TTGCGAACGGCTCGCCTGAATTACCTTGCCGTCTCCGGAGGCGAGAATCGGAGTTCCGTCGGGCGCTGCGTAGTCGATTCCACGATGGGGCATGGTACGTTTCCAGAGCGGATGAAGTCGACGCAGATTGAAGTTCGAGCTGATTCGCGAGAATTTGAGGGGCGCGCGTAGGAAAGCCTTGCGCATGCTGTCGCCGTTCTGGTCGTAATAATCGGGCTTACCCCGGGTGTCGGTGTAGCGAACGGCGCGGTAGCTGTCACCCTGGTTGACGAACTCGGCGGCGAGGATTTTGCCGTAGCGGATGAATTCATCATCGAGATAAAGTTCCTCGAACAATATATAAAACTCGTCGCCGCTGCGGATTTCGAGAACGAAGTCGATGTCCCACTGGAATATCTCCGCCAGGCGCATGGTGAACGCATCGTCTAGCCCGGCACGCTGGCTGGCAACGAACAGGCTGTGGTCGATGGTTGCGTGTTTATACGCAGTGGTGCGCTCGGGTGTTTTCGTCACCTCGTAACCGACGAATGTGTCCCCCACCCTTTTGAATTCCAGCAACTCCAGGGGTCCGGGGGAATAGGCGAGTTTGATCAGGGTGCCATCTTCCGCGAGGCTGAAAACGAACTCGTGACCGGGAAATATGCGTTTCAGGCGCGGTCCGAATGGCTTGCTGGCATTCAGCGACTGTAAATCTTTCGCTGGAATTCCGTGACGCTTGAAGATATTCGCGAGGTTGTCGCCTGGTTTTACTCGCTCCAACACCTGGGCATGTGGGGTCTGGGTTTCGGTCTCAGGGTCCGGCGCGGTTAGCGTTGCGCCCTCGGACACATTGCTGAGTGGCAGCGCGGGCAAATCCAGCAGAACGGATTCGGTAGTGAAGCGATCGCCTGCATCGTCGTTGAAGAACTTGGCGATGACGATGGAAAACAACCCCAGGGTCAATACGCCGGTGAGCAACAGATGCGTTTTGGGAAACTGGTTGGGTTGCACTTGCCGTTTAAGGAGCCTACCTAAACTTGTATTAAAACCGATGCTTAGGGCAACTTCTTTATGGGTGCCTAAACAAGCGGCCTAGTATATGTATTTCATGGTCATTGAAAACCCTGAAAAGTCGGGCGAAAAAGGTCGAAGCATTCAAACGGCGGAGTATTTGCCGGAGGGCGGTGGTAAGGTGCCGGTTTTTGGCGCTGGTGAGCGATGAGACGCACATTGTTTCAGGAGTTGGAAGACCGCGGCCTCATCGCGCAGGTGTCCGATAAAGCAGGATTGAGCAAACACCTCGAAGAGGGCTCTCGAACGCTTTACTGCGGCTTCGATCCCACGGCAGATAGCCTGCATATCGGGAACCTGGTGCCATTGATGACCTTGCGTCGGTTTCAGGCGTTTGGCCATCGACCGATTTTACTTTTAGGGGGAGCCACCGGACTCATCGGAGACCCCTCCGGGCGCAGTGACGAGCGTGGTCTCAATGAAAGTGATGTCGTGGCCGATTGGGTGGAACGCATCAAATCGCAAGTAGCCGGGTTCCTTGATTTCGAGGGAAACAACGCTGCGATCATGACCAACAATCTCGATTGGACGCGGGGTATGAGCGTCATCGATTTCTTGCGGGATGTTGGCAAACACTTCTCGGTAAACGCGATGATTCAACGGGATTCGGTACGCACTCGAATAGAGCGGGATGGCGAGGGCATTTCGTTCACCGAATTCAGCTATGTACTGCTTCAGGCAATGGACTATGCTGAGTTAGCGAAACGATATGGCTGCACCGTGCAGATCGGTGGAAGTGATCAATGGGGCAATATCGTTTCCGGGATGGATCTCACACGGCGGAGTTTGCGTCTGGAAACTTTTGCCATGACGGTCCCGCTTGTCACCAAAGCGGACGGGTCGAAATTCGGCAAGACGGCGTCCGGCGCGATCTGGCTCGATCCCAGGAAGACGTCTCCTTATTCTTTTTATCAGTTCTGGTTCAATTGTGCAGACGCCGACGTAGCGAACTTCCTCAAGGTATTCACGTTTCTTAAGCTTGATGAGATCGCCGGCTTCCAGGCTGAAGTGGCGGAGGTACCCGAAGGTCGCAGGGCGCAAGAGAAATTGGCTGATGAGGTCACTTGGCTCGTTCATGGGGACGAAGGAGTAACATCCGCGCAGCGAATTACCGCGGCGCTGTTCAATGGGATGTTCGAGACCCTGACCGAACAAGATCTGGATCAGCTGCAGTTGGACGGTATGGACGGTTCGGAAAGTGGCGATCCGCACCTTGGGTTGCTGACAGCGTTGGTGCAGAGTGGTCTCGCCCCCTCGAATGGTGCAGCACGCAAGTTGGTGCTGAGCAAAGGCATATCGGTCAATGGCGTTTTGCAGGATGACGAAGCGCGCGTACTGGACTGGTCGGATGCCCTGTTTGGGCGCTTCTATCTCTTGCGGCGAGGCAAGAAAAACTGGCACCTGTTGGTTCGTAGCCTGGGCAGGGCGCTTTTAATCAGCCAATAAATTGACTCTTGAAGAGCTGAAATTCCGCAACGTACCGGGGAGATTTGCCACGGCAGATTCATCCCCGACAAATCGCTTGCGCCGCAAATCGCCCTGCGTATAATACGCAGCCCTTGCCCCGGGGCCACGGTTCCGACGGCCGCTCT
>JAPUJX010000327.1 GCA_027295975.1 Gammaproteobacteria bacterium | reverse complement strand
TATCCTTCGCTTCTAGTATCGTTCTCGCTGGTGCGCTGTTCGTTTCGGCTGGCGCCCAGGCACAGGAGAGCCCCTACCAGCTCTGGCAGGAGGACAAGACGCCCCCACCAGTAGAAGACCTATATTCGCAAGCAGGGACGTTCACGAATGAACTGGCTGACTCAGTACGGCTTGACGATCTTGCTGACAGAGAAGAAGCAGATTATGGAGGGCCACGCTCGCCTGGGCAGTTACTCAGGGGTCAAAACAATGCGCTCTTCTCATTGCTTGGCACCACTTATGGTGGTGATGGGCGCACTATTTTCAGTCTGCCCGATTTGCGTGGACGGGCACCCATCCACCAGGGCAGCAAGGGGACCGTGGGGGACATGGCGAGAGGTTCGGGGGATATTCTGCCAGACGCACAAAATCCCGATTCGTACTCGGGTCTGGATGTCATTCCTTTCCTAATCAGGCTGCGTTCCGAAGATCGACCTCAGCCAACGCCAGAGTATGAATCCCCAGGGTTGAGCGGACTTGAGCTGAAGTCCGATTATTACGTCACCGAAACACGCCACACTGTATCGACGGAGGGTTACAGAACGAGTTTTTCGGTTAGAAGCATGTAGTACTAGACCCGCTTTCACACGGTGGAAGTGGTGGGGAAACCCCGGCGGGTACGCCCGAGCTTCGTCCGGGGCATCACCGATCCCCCGGTACGGGTGCATCCCCTTCAGACCTGATTGATCAGGTGTCGAAGTCACTCGCACTGTGGCGCTCGGCCACCCGCAACTCTTCCGGTCCCCAGGCACGGTTGACGCGTCGGCCTCGTTGCACGGCGGGCCGAGCTTCGATGGCTTGCGCCCAGCGGATCACGTTGGGGTAGGAAGCGACATCGAGAAACTTCGCAGCGTCGTAGATGTTGTGCAGCACCAGCGCCCCGTACCAGGCGTAGTTGGCCATGTCGGCTATGGTGTACTCATCGCCGCAAAGGAACTCGTTGTCGTTGAGGTGTTGGTCGAGCACGTGCGCCTGGCGCTTCACCTCCATGGCGTAACGATCGATGCAGTATTCGATTTTTTCGGGCGCGTATGCGTAAAAGTGCCCAAAACCGCCACCCAGGAAGGGTGCGCTCCCCATTTGCCAGAAAAGCCACGACAAGCACTCCGCGCGGCGGGTCGGCTCCCGCGGCAGAAAGCGACCGAATTTCTCTGCCAGATACATCAGGATGGCACCCGATTCGAACACCCGGGTTGGCGTGGGTGTGCTGCGGTCGAGCAGGGCGGGGATCTTCGAATTCGGGTTGAGCGCCACGAAACCGCTACCGAACTGCGCGCCCTCACCGATGTTGATGAGGTAGGCATCATATTCCGCGTCCTCGCCAGCTTCCAACAACTCCTCGAGAAGCACGGTCACTTTCACCCCATTTGGCGTTGCCAGGGAATGCAGCTGCAAGGGATGTTCGCCGACCGGGAGTTTTTTGTCGTGGGTCGCACCGGCGATGGGACGGTTAATGTTGGCGAACTTGCCGCCGCTCTCTTTGTTCCACTGCCAGACCTCGGGAGGGGTGTAGGGTGATGTTTCTGCCATGCTGCTTCTCTGGTTGCTGAATTGAAATCGGTCGTAATCTTCGTATTTGACAATCTGTCGAGACTATCAGGATTTCTACATGGAGGGGACTATGAGCTGACGCAATGTCGTATCAGCGCGTTAGAGATCAGCCCTGTTCTGACCGGCGCGCAGGGATACCATATCGCGTTCCTTTGACGCATAGTTCCCGGGATGCTCTGGGGGGCGGGGAAACTGAAGATGGGATTGTTCAACTGTCTAAGCGGCTGCTTGATCGCGCTTGCGCTCATCATGTCACAACCTTCACTGGCGGAAGACTCTCGCTCTTTACCACAGGATGACCGACAACTCGTCTATGAGATCTACAAAGAGCTCATCGAAACCAATACGACAAATTCCGTAGGCGACAATACCCTGGCCGCGAATCGTATGGCTGCATGGTTGAGAGCCGCGGGGTTTCCCGATCAGGATATTTTCATCGGCGGTCCAAAAGCCCGCAAAGGCAACCTGGTGGCACGGCTGCATGGTACCGGGGAGAAGGAACCGATGATTCTTCTCGCGCATCTGGATGTTGTCGAGGCCAAACGCAGCGATTGGTCGATGGATCCGTTTACGCTGCATGAAGTAGATGGTTACTTCTACGGGCGCGGTACTTTGGATGACAAAGCCCAGGCCGCTATCTCGACGGCTAACCTCATCCGTCTGAAACGAAACGGTTTTCAACCGAACAGAGACATCATTCTCGCTTTGACTTCGGATGAGGAAGGGGGTGGCAACAACGGGGTCTACTGGCTCCTCGATAATCACCCGGACTTGATAAACGGCGCGTTTGCCTTGAACGAAGGTGGATCGGGATTGTTGCAGGATGGCGTTCGTATCGCGAACAGCATCCAGACCGCCGAAAAGATTTTCTTGAGCTTTACCGTTACCGCCCGCAACTCAGGCGGTCACTCGAGCATGCCCCGCCGCGACAATGCCATCTATGAATTGTCAGAAGCGTTGTTGCGAATTCGCGATTATGAATTTCCACTGATCTTCAATGATGTGATGCGGCTGGGTTTTGAACGACTTGCCGAGATCAGCCCCGGTCAACTCGGTGAAGACCTCAGGGCAATATTGGGCGAGACACCTGAACCTGAAGCGCTGAAACGTCTGGGCGACATTCCTTCGATCAACGCGCTGCTTCGAACGACGGCCGTCGCCACCATGCTCGAAGGAGGCCACGCTCGAAACGCTTTGCCGCAAACCGCCTCAGCAGAGGTGAACGTCAGAATGATGCCGGGTTCGGACCCCGCGGATGTGCTTGCAACTCTGACCAAGGTTGTCAATAACCCAGACCTGGAGGTCGTCTTCAACGGTGGTGG
>JAPUJX010000326.1 GCA_027295975.1 Gammaproteobacteria bacterium | reverse complement strand
AACCCATCGCGGCTGCTCATGAATACGCCATCCGAAATTCCAGGGTCGGGGTGGGAGATTGGCTTTCGCGAAGGTAGAAATCGCTTTGGGAAGCCAAGAAAAATCTGGGGTGCACGGAAATAGGCTGTGATAGCATTGGTGTAAAGGTGCTCAGGAGGCGCATCACCAAAGTCGATCCACGCTGGCGCCGTCCAATGAATGAAGTCTTTCGACGTGCAGGTCATAATCGATCGAACGCCGTCTCGACCGCCCCGGTGGAAATCTACATATCTTCCTCGCACCGAATCCCAGAACGCCAGATTTTGGGAGTCAAATGCGCCCTCCGTGATGACCGGGTCTTGCTGCACAAGGGCCCAGTGAATGCCGTCGGGAGATTGAAAAGCGAAGAGGCCCCCTTTGCCACTTCCCAACGCTTTGTATCGCGCCTCCGGTTTGCAATCTGGGTTTTGGTCCTTGAACGGTGCGAAATTGTGGTATCCTACGTCCCCTCGCCAGACAATATTGTTGCGAGTTGAATCATCGAACTCGAATAGGTTCAGTTCCGGTTTTGTCCAGTGAACGCCGTCCTTGCTCTCAGCGTAGCACGTGACTTCATGCATGCCCTTCTGCGCTTCAAAATCGTAGTGAGAGCCCCGATAATACATCCGAAAGCGGTCATCATCGCAAAACACGGTTACATACGCGCTGGTGTTGCCCTCCCACGGCTTGTCGAATGCGATGGCCACCCCGCGTGGGGTCGGCTGATGAAGCTGCAGTTGCAGCCCGTTCATTCTTTAGACGTAACCGTTCAGGAGGTCTATGGGGCTAGGAAGTTGTTTGGCTGACTACCGTCGCATCAGGAAGCAGCGAGGGGGCGTTCTCGCCCCGAATTGCCGCAGAGCAAACCGCCGTCAGATAAGAGAGGACGTTGCGATTCTGCTGCCGTAAGCTCGCGACCACGGTCATCATCCGTTCCACAAACTCGCTGCCATTGGTGCTCTGCGTCCCAAAGCTCCTCTTGCGCCATAACACACCACTGCGCACTGCTCGCTCGGCGGCGTTGTTCGTCGGTTCGACCCCCTCAACCCGGACGAACGTCCATAATGCCGCCTCCAGTTTTAACAGGTTGCAACAGGTGCGTACCGTCTTGGGATGATCGCAGATTGCCCCCTTGCGCAGCAATTGGCCAACCTGCTGCTGAATCACTTCCATCTGGGTCTGAAAAGATGCCCGGTCCAACGTTCCATCTCGCACCCGGTGCCACAAGTGGAACATCTGTTGCGCTTCAAAAACAAGGGCGCGTCCGATTTGTTCGGAGACGCCGCCTCTTAAAATAAGCGCCTCGAAATCCCGCAATAAGTGGGCCCAGCAAATCTGACGCTGCTGTGTTGCCACCCAGTTGTAGCCGGACCAGCGGTCGCTGCCCACCACGCCGGAAAACGTCTCCCCCAACAGCTCCTTGGCCACCTTCGCCCCTCGGCTCAGCCTTATCAAGAATACCGTCACCACCTCCGTTACGGCAAACCACATCCAGCCCTTCTGCTTCCCTTCCGGCCAGCTTGTCTCATCGACGTTGGCCACCGGCTGCGCTTTGAGCGCGGCCCGGGCTTGTTCCACAGGCGCCGTCAGTGCCTTGCTCGTGGTCTGCTCCAGCGCCCACACGCTCCCCAGCCCCAGTTCCACCCCGAAGAAATCGAGAAGCATCGCCTCGATCTGCCGCTTGCTCAGGTGGTATTCCCCGCTCAAGATTGCCACCATCGCCTGCAGCCGGGGGCCAAACGCCCCCTGCGGCACGCCCGCCTCAAGTTGAGCCCGAGTGCGCACCCCACACGCCGGGCACTCCAGGGTGTGCAGTTGGTATTCGGTCGTTTCCGACACCAGAGGCGGAATCTCGGTCACCTGATGTCGTTGCGGGGCGGGATCCTCGAAAGCCAGCCCATGCCCACATTGATGGCACTTTTGGGGCTTGACGGGAATTACTTCCTTCACTTCTTCCACCGGTTTCAACCGCCGATGGGTTCCCTCATGGCCGGGTTGTCCCCCAGGCCGACGCCCCGAAGGGGTCCGTTCCCGTTTCGGGGGCCCGGGCAGATCGCTGGACGGGGGCCGCGAGGAGTTGGTCGAGTTCTGTCCCACCTGCTCCTGCAGTTCTGCCACTTCTCCTTGCAGACGTTCCACCTCTTGCCTCAGCGCACGAATCGCCTCGGCCTGCGCCAGGATCACTGCTTGTACCGCTGGGGGGGTCTGGTTCCAGTCTTCTTGAGCAATCGGTAGAGAATCCGGAAGGGACATCCGCAAAAACAACCTCCTTTTGGCCCAATGGCTATCGTCATCTTATTGATACACCAAAACGGTCCCGCCGTCAAGGTAAAATTTGGTTCCCGCCCCCCACCTGAACGGTTACCTTGGTCGTTAACCAACACATTTTCTTACTGTTTTTAGCCAAACCGGTCGCGACCCTGGGGTGCATCGAAGTCAATGTCCGGTCCAACTGGCACTATCTGTGTCGGGTTAATATCGTCATGCGTGACGTAGTAGTGTCGCTTGATGTGGTCGAAGTTGACCGTTTCGGCGATTCCATCGTGCTGGTATAGGTCACGCAAGTAACTATCGAGGTTTGGGTAATCCACAATGCGCCTTTTGTTGCACTTAAAATGACCGTGATAAACCGCATCAAAGCGAATTAGCGTGGTAAACAACCGCCAGTCTGCTTCCGTCTGCTGATTACCAATGAGATACCGTTGATTGGAGAGCCTTTCTTCAAGCTGGTCGAGTGCATCAAACAGGCCGTATACTGCTCGCTCGTAGGCTGTCTGAGTGCTTGCAAACCCAGCACGGTAGACACCGTTGTTGATGTGCGGATAAACCAGGTCATTGACCATATCGATTTCGTCGCGAAGGGCTTCCGGGTAAAAATCGAGGTCACTGTCGGTGAAGTCATCAAACTCGCTGTTGAGCACCCGCATGATGTCATCATCAGCGTTGCTCACGATTCGATGGGTCTTCTTATCCCAGAGGACCGGTACGGTTACACGGTCATCGTAATCTGGGCCGCTTGCTGTGTAGGCCTCGCTGAGAAAAGCAAGCGGCCCAGCCACGCTCATCGCGAATGGGGTCAACAACGGTCATTCCGATAACATCTTCAAGCCGTTTCAGCTTCCGCATAATAATGGCGCGGTGTGCCCACGGACAAGCAAGAGAGACGTAAAGATGATAGCGATCCGATTCCGCGGGATACCCTGAATCACCATTGCGGGTTACCCAATCCCGAAATTGGTCTTCTTGCCGCTTGAATTCGCCCTGGTCGTTATGCTCTGTGGGAAAAATCATACGTTTCTATCCTCCGTTTGCGTGATAGTCCAATGATGCGTATTTCTCAATTCAAGTCAAATAATAGCACTTCTGATTCTTCTGTGGCTCGGATGTCGAGTGCAGTTTCGTCACTCACCATCGCACCATCGCCTGCCTGTAGCGGCTACCCATTGAGCATGACCGAGCCATGAGTGACCTGCAGCCAAGCGTGACGTTCTGACTTCAGTTGATGCGTGACCTTCTCATCAGGGTTCAGCTGCGTCACGAAGAGATCGAGGTATTGATTGATGCCAATAGACCCATCGCGCCCATCCGGGGAAGCGACGAGGCGTAGACGACTCCGTTTCTCTTCGGCGGCAAAGTGCAGTTGTTCGTAACTCGGTGCAATCCCCTTTTCCTTCGGCAGAATCCAGATCTGTAGAAAATGCACCGGTTCCGATGACGATGGATTGTATTCGCTATGCGTAATCCCTGTGCCGGCACTGATACGCTGTACATCGCCGGCGTGAATTACTGATCCATTGCCCATGCTGTCCTTGTGTTCAAGCGCCCCGGAGAGGACATAGGTGATAATTTCCATATCCCGATGCGGATGCGTTCCGAACCCCCTTCCCGGCTGCACGCGGTCTTCATTGATGACACGCAGATCGCGAAAGCCCATATATCTTGGATCGTAATAATTGGCGAACGAGAATGAGTGATACGTATTCAACCAGCCTTGATCGGCATGACCGCGTTCATTGGATGGACGTCGTGTAATCATATGTATTCCCTTCTGATTTTGTATTTCTGACTGCCTGAGTCGAGAATCAGAACAATACGCAGGCAGCCGTGTCGGAGACGGATTTAGGCCAGGTTTACGTCCCACTGAAAGACAATCCCCAGCATCTCCTCGCGGTGGTCCCGTAACATCTCATACAGCTTTGGCGCCTCGGTGACCGGCGCCCGATGTAACACCAACGGCTCAATCTGGATGGTTCCCCGGCGCACAAAGTGAAGCACCACCTGCAGGTCATCGAGGCTGAAGTGGCAGGAGACTTCGATGGAGGCTTCCCGTCCATGGAACATGCTCCATGGAAAAACGGTGTCGCCACGCACAGCGATTGCACCGATTACCCCCCGATAGGCAAGCAGATTGTGCTCATGAACCTCCGCGAAAAGCGGCGGGTAACCCGAAGCATCGATGATCCGATCGTAAGGGCCACCTTCCTGGAGGGCTTGGTAGGTGTTTTCCTTCGTCGCGTTGAGGACGCGGTGTGCCCCGGCTTTCTCTGCAATCTCCAATCGCTTGTCAATGACATCTGTCACGGCGACCTGCGCCCCAAAGGCGCGTGCCGCTTGCGCCGCAAACTGACCGATGAGTCCGGCGCCAACAACCCAAACGCGATGTCCATCTGCAACGCGGCAGCGTCTGACGGCACGCATGGCCACGCCAGCGACGCCGAATAACGCGCATAATTCTGGATCGACGTCATCTGGCAGCGGGAGGCAGAGGTGTGAACGATAAGCGTTTGTATCGGCGTCATCGACTTCCTGTACATGCCAACCGCGGTGGCCAACGTACCGTCCGAAAAAAAGGCGATCACCTTCCTGAAATCCACTTACCGCAGATCCAGTCTTTTCAACGATGCCAACATGCTGATAGCCGTGCCGTCCCGGATAGCTTTTCCAGTTAAAATCTCCCATCATGGCGTGGCGTTCCGTGCCGTTAGTCACACCGGAGTATTGCGTGCGGATCAGGATTTCCGCTGGGCCTGGCTCCGGTGCCGAGCCCAGATCGAATAAGCCCGCAACGCCTTGCTCTGGAAATTCAATGCCAAGGTTTAACATCAGATCTTCTCCTTATGATACAGGTCGCCTAACTAATTTTCAAAAACAAACTTTACATTTCAGATC
>JAPUJX010000325.1 GCA_027295975.1 Gammaproteobacteria bacterium | reverse complement strand
CACACCCTACGGCGAAGTGCGTAAGCCCGGGGGGGGTAGGCATCAATCTGCCAGGCAACCTGCTGGCAAATTATCTCACCGACCCAGACGAGCCGATTCGGGCATTGTTCGTCAACTCCGGCAACCCGGTGCTCTCCATCGCAGGCGAGCAGCACGTGCGCAAGGCGCTCGAGTCGCTGGATCTGCTGGTCTGCGTGGACATTTACCGCAGCGCCACGGCGGAATATGCCGACTACCTGTTGCCTGCGGCCGGTGCCTTTGAGCGCGAGGACGTGAACATCACCGGCATGGGCCTGCAATTTCAACCCAGCGTTCAGTATACCGAAGCGGTGGTACCGCCAGCTTTCGAACGAAAACCCGAGTGGTGGATATTCGAGAAGCTCAACCAGACCCTGGGTTTCCCATCCATTCTGAATGACGCATCGCCCAACGTCTGGGGACGGGTGGACGCCATGTTGCGCTCCCAGGGTCGGAACATGAACGAACTCAAAGCCGAACAGATCATCGCCCTCGAACGCTCGGATCCCGCCGAATTCAAAGGTTTTCTGCAACACGATGACAAGCTGGTGGATTGTTTTCCCGCCATTTTCTCGGACGCCACCGAGCGCATGGAAAAGATCTTCATCGAGCTGGAAAACGCACCGGCCAATCAGCTGAAGCTCATCGGTAAACGCGACCCCTATATGATCAACAGCTGGTACAGCAATGTCGCCAGACTCAAAACCGGCAGACGGGATCGCAACTATCTATTCATGCACCCGGCGGATGCCGAGTTGCGGCAGATCGTGGATGGCGATCGTGTGACCATCGTCAATGAAAACGGCCGGATCGTAACCGACGTCAAACTAACCACCGATCTCATCGAAGGGGTGGTTGCCATGACCCACGGTTGGGGACACAGAAAATCCCCAGGCATGCGGGTCGCTCACGGCAAACCCGGGGTGAACTGCAACACCTTGTTGCCATCGGGACCCGGAAGTTACGAACCGTTGTCGAATCAGGCACACATGACCGGCATATCGGTTGAGGTCAGGAGAGTTTGATGCCTGATAATCCCGTTGAGACTGCGGGGAGCAGAGCGGCTTCACAGACGATAACCCGGCCCGCCGCCATCCATCCGCATTGCATCCGCATTGCATTCGCATTGCATCCGCATTGAACGAACGAGTGCACATCAATTCGGGGAGAAAAATCATGAATCCCATTCTGCAGATCCTGGGCCTGCTCATTCTGTCGACATTCACGTCGTCAGCCGCGTTCGCTGAAGAACACGCCATGAGCTTCTTCATCACCAGCCACGGTCCGGGAAACGGGGCCAATCTGGGCGGGCTGGCCGGTGCGGATGCCCACTGCCAGTCTCTGGCAACCGCCATCGGCGCCGGGAACCAGACCTGGCGCGCCTACCTGAGTATTTATGGCACCGAGACCGTCAACGCGAGAGATCGAATAGGCAGTGGTCCCTGGTATAACGTGAAGGGTGTGGTCGTCGCGGAAAATCTCGAACAACTGCACGGTGACAACGAGCTAACGAAGGAGACGGTGCTGACAGAAACCGCAGCCATGATCAACGGGCGTGGAGACCGCCCCAACCGCCACGATATCCTGACGGGTTCGGGCCTGGACGGCACAGCTTCGGAATCAACCTGTGGGAACTGGACAAGCAACTCAGAAGGCAGCGCAATGGTCGGGCACCACGACCGCACCGGAGGCGGAGCCAACCCGACTTCCTGGAATTCGGCCCACGGCACCAGAGGCTGCAGCCAGGCGAATCTACAGAGCACCGGCGGGGATGGTTTGTTCTATTGTTTCGCCAGCGATTGATATTCCAGATGGACAGGCGTCTGCAGAATTCGCTCGTCGGGATCGGCTGTGTGTTGCTCGGTTACGCCATCTGGGTGCTCTCACCCGGGGGCGGTGAAAGTTACGGATGGTGGTCTCTGCTCCCGGCCGGTCTCACGTTGCTGGTTTGTTTTCTAACCCGCAACGTAATCCTCGCTCTGTTCATCGGGATCTTCGCCGGGGGACTCGTCAGCGGCCAACTCAACATCGTTCAGGCCTACCTCATCCCGAGCCTCGGCACGGAAAATTACGCGCAGATTCTTCTGGTTTACCTCTGGGCGCTGGGGGGACTGCTTGGCCTGTGGAATCGAAACGGCGGCGCCCGCTACTTTGCCGAGTACGTATCGGTTCGATTCGTTCGCTCCCGTGTGAGCGCAAAATTTTTCGCCTGGATCATGGGCCTGATCTTTCATCAAGGGGGTACGATCAGCACGGTTCTGACGGGAACCACCGTTCGTCCAGTTTCCGACCGGGAGAAAGTGGCACACGAAGAACTCGCCTATGTCGTCGATTCGACGGCGTCGCCCATCGCGACGATCATCCCGTTTAATGTCTGGCCAACATATGTGGCAGGACTGATCACAATCGACGCTCTTGCCGCGATCGTCCCCGATGAGGCGTCGGCCATCGGATGGTTTCTGAAAGCCATCCCCTACAACTTTTACGCCTGGATAGCCGTTCTCATGACCCTGCTGTTTGCATTCGACAAGCTGCCGTTCCTCGGTAAACCAATGCGCGCCGCGGTGAGCCGAGTCGCTACAACGGGTGAACTGGATCGGCCGGGGGCAATCCCGATGGCTTCCAGCGAACTCACCGAAGCAAATTTAGCACCCGGATACAAACCCGCGCTGATCGACTTCATCGGGCCGATAGCAACACTACTGGGCTTCTGCATCATTCCCTGGCTGCTGGGTGGGTCGCCCATGGTTTTCGAGGCTTTCGCTCTGGCCCTGGTGGTCAGCATGGTGTTATCGGTCCTGCGTGGGATGTCGATCACCGATGCCTTCGATGCACTGCTCACGGGAATCAAGGGGGTGACGGTTGGTGCCATCATTCTGGGACTTGCCGTTACCCTCGGGACGGTGTCGACTTCGCTGAATACTTCGGTATTCATCATCGATTCGACCGCCGCAACCCTGAGCGTCGTGCCATACATCCTGCCGTCTCTGATGATGCTCATCTGCATGGTGATCTCCTTCTCCATCGGCTCGTCATGGGGGACTTACGCCGTGATCTTCCCGATAGCACTTCCGTTGGCGTACGCGCTGTCCCCGGATCCGGGTTTCTTCACCCTCACATTCGGCGCCATTCTGGGAGGCGCCGTTTTCGGAGATCAATGTTCGCCCATATCCGATACCACCATTCTTTCATCTCTGGCATGCGGTTCGGATCTCATGGAACACGTCACGACCCAACTCCCGCTGGCAACCTCCGCCGCGGGAATAGCGGCGTGTTTGTACCTGGTGATCGCCTTTTTTCAGGTGTGACCCGGAAAAATGTTACCATCGCCGGCTCCCATCCAAGTCGGTCGATGTTGTCCTGATGGCGCTCTCCGCTTCGAGTCAAAGTGAACAGCCGGATTGGTACGTCTTATGGGGCGACGGTGATCTCACCCTGCGCATCCGGTCAGGTTCATGTCTCGGGGAGGATGAATCCGGAGAAATTAGTTTCCGCCCGTCACCACAAGGCTGCTGGATCGAGTTTACCATCGACAACGAGGATAACCTGTGGGTTGCGACGGCCGGTAATTCTTACGACATCAGGGATAAAACCGGGGAAAGGGTCAATCGAATCAGGCTGGAGTCCGGAACGCAAATCGAGTTGCCCAACAACCTGTTTCATATAAGCACCAGCATGCGAAAATCCGCCTCTTCAGGTATTTCAGTCACCCTCACACCAGCCGAAGAACCAGAAGTCGAAAACATTGTCGACGCGGATTACCGACAATTTCCATTCTTCAGCGGTATCCAGAAAACCGGAGAAACCACCGGGCTTTCGACGGAACTGGGGCCTGTTCAAGAAGCGGGCTTCGAGCAGCAGGATCGCATAGCTCCGGAAGATTCAAGCCCGACACCGTTCAACCACTACCGGCGTATGCTGCTTGGCCTCCTGCCTTCCGGTCGAGTGATGTTGGGAGTGATATTCACCGCGACGGTTGCGGTAATCCTGATCACGATAGCTACCTGAGATACCCCCCGACAACATCCACCACGTCAGCGGTTCCCGGCGATCTCCTGCAGTTTCTCGATATCCGCGGCACTTGGCATATGATTCGTCGCGGCGACAATGGCTGCCAGTTCCCGGAGTTTTTCCGCCGTGTGCTCGTCGACGGCTATGACGCCCAACGTCTCCTTATCCGCGGCGGTCACCTTGTGTTTAATATTGGAAATTGCCATTGCGATGCTTTTCTCTGCATCGCTGCTATCGCCACTTTCCAGAATGGCCGTGAGCGCCTTCTTGTCCGCATCGCCGGGATAATGTTTCAGACCGATCATGATACCGGCCATGGTGCTGACGGCAGATTCACCGGCATAACCAGGCAGGATATCAATGAGCAGAGTACTCAAGACAACAATCGACAACGAGATAACCTTTCGCATTAGTGTGCCCCTGTTAATCAAATATCCCACCGATGCCTTGTCCTTCGACGAGCCCCGGTTGGATACCAGACCCCAATATTACCTCAACCGTCCCTCCGGGGAACGTCGTGTCACCGTTTCCGATATCGGTATGTGCAGACCATCCTGCACGAGCCCGTATAGAATAGTTGTCCGGCCGGAAGAAATTTCCGGGAATGCAAAATCCGGATAAATACAAGGAAAATCGTGACTGTAGTGCATCATCGTCTAATCGTGCTCGGTTCTGGCCCCGCGGGTTATACGGCGGCCTTGTACGCTGCCCGAGCCAACCTCAACCCCGTGCTCATTACCGGCGTCGAGGTCGGTGGACAACTCACCACCACCACCGAGGTAGAAAACTGGCCGGGAGGACACGCGGCTTTGCAGGGCCCGGAACTCATGAATCAAATGTCGGAGCACATCGAGCGCCTCGAAGCCAATATCTTGAACGACCATGTGCAAACGGCTGATCTGTCGGCGAAACCCATCCGTCTACAGGGAGATGGGGCGACCTATACGTGTGATGCGTTGGTGATCGCCACGGGGGCATCCGCCAGGTACCTGGGGTTGCCCTCGGAAGATGCGTTCAAGGGTCGTGGGGTCAGCGCCTGCGCCACTTGCGATGGGTTCTTCTTCAAAAATCAGGAAGTGGTTGTCGTGGGCGGAGGAAATACCGCGGTAGAGGAAGCACTGTACCTTTCCAACATCTGCAGCAGGGTATACCTGGTACACAGGCGTGATACATTGCGGGCAGAGAAAATACTACAGGATCGGTTGTTCGCCCGGGACAACGTCGAACCAATCTGGAATCACACCCTCGCGGAAGTGTTGGGAGACGGAACCGGTGCCACCGGGGTACGTCTCGACGGCAAGGATGGTTCCAGCCGGGAACTCACCTTACCGGGGGTGTTCATTGCGATTGGCCATAACCCCAACACGGAAATTTTCAACGGTCAGCTCGACATGGTCGACGGTTACATAAGAACGGTCAGCGGAACGGAAGGCAACGCCACCGCAACGAGCGTTCCGGGAGTTTTTGCCGCCGGTGACGTAAGCGATCACATCTATCGGCAGGCGATCACCTCTGCCGGGTTCGGTTGCATGGCGGCTCTGGATGCCGAGAAGTACCTGGACGAACTGCCCTGACACATCTCGCTGACCCCTTTCCGGGAACCGCTGAACCCGGGGCGGCCGCTGACCCCGAGGCCCCGCCCATGATCCGTTCGAAAGGGCGAATCCTATCTACGTAAGCGCTCGATAAGGCTCGATGTGTCCCACCGGCCGCCTCCGTAACTCTGCACGTCCGCATAAAACTGATCCACCAGGGCTGTCAGCGGTAGTCGGGCATCGAGAGACCGAGCCGTACGCAAGGTATTGTCCAGATCTTTGCGCATCCAATTCACGGCAAATCCGAATTCGAATTCGCCTCTCACCATTGCCTCCGATCGATTCTCCATCTGCCACGATTGCGCAGCACCTTTCGATATCACGTCTACCACCGCACCCACATCGAGCCCCGCCCGTTCCGCGAAGTGCAAAGCCTCAGCGAGGCCTTGCAGAACGCCGGCGATACATATCTGATTGACCATCTTCGTGAGCTGACCGGACCCCACAGGGCCCATTAGCTGCACCGATTTGGCGTAACATTCCATCATCGGTTTCACGCGCTCGAAAACTTCCTCCTCGCCCCCTACCATGATCGTTAGCTGACCTGTTTCCGCGCCAGCCTGGCCACCGGAAACCGGTGCATCGAGAAAAGCGCAACCTTGTTCGACGGCGGCCGCAGCCAACTCTTCGGCAAGAACGGCACTGACCGAGGTATGGTCGACGAGAACGGCACCGTGCGCCAGACCCGCCAGGATGCCATCGTCACCGTACACGACGGAGCGCACATCCGCGTCGTTGCCAACACACATGAACACGATCTCGGAACCTTCGGCGGCTGCACGGGGCGTTGCTGCCGAATCACCCGCTTTACCGTCGAGCCATGACACGGCCCTGCTCGACGTGCGATTGAACACCCGCACCGGGTAGCCAGCTTCAGCCAGATGACCGGCCATGGGATAACCCATTACTCCCAATCCTACGAAACTGACGGACTTAGCGGACATGTATTACTCCTCAGTCTTTTCCAGACTCTTCTAGATTCTTCTACACTCTTAGACGTCGTCATAGTCGATTACCAGCTTGCCGGTAACCGGTCGTGACTGGCAGGCGAGAACGTAACCTTCCGTCAGTTCCCAGGTCTCGAGTGCATAGTTTTCCTCCATAGCAACCTCTCCGGTAATTACCTTGGTGCGGCAGGTGGAGCACACCCCGGCGCAACAGGAGTATGGCAGGTCGATGCCCGCTCCGGTCGCGGCATCCAGCAGCGTTTCATCTCCCTGCGCCATCGTAAAAGTTCTGTGGCGCCCATCCATGATCACCGTTACCTCCGTGCTACCGGCCGCCACACGGGCGGTTTTTCGAGGACGATCGCTACTGGCAACGGTATCGACAGTGAAATGTTCTACATGGATCCGATCGCCTTCCACGCCCAGATCGATCAGTTTGGAACTCACCTCTTCCATCATCGTTCCCGGGCCGCAGAGAAAAAAGGCGTAGGTTTCCTCCGGCGAAAACAACTTGTCTGCAAAAGAACCCACCTTGGGGGCATCGATGCGACCGTTGAACAACTCGGCGTCCTGGGGCTCACGGCTCATCACGAAGTGTATTGCCAGTCTATCCAGGTAGCTGTTCTTGAGGTCCAGCAGTTCCTCGAGAAACATTGCGCGGGCCGCCGTCTGGTTCCCGTAGAACACGATGAAATGGGATCCGGGTTCTTGTGCAAGCACACTCTTGACAAGTGATAAAACGGGCGTGATTCCGCAGCCGGACGCAAACGCCACGTACCGATGTACTGCCTCGGCTTGCAACCGGGTATGAAAACTGCCATTCGGAGGCAACACATCCACCTTGTCGCCCACTTGCAGGGTTTTGGCAATGTAGCGCGACATCGTACCCTGTTCGTGCACCCGTACGCCGATCTCGAGCATGTGAAAACCACCCGGGTTCACCAACGAATACGTGCGGCGCACCTCAACCTCGTCGATCTCCGCGCGAAGCACAATGTGTTGACCCGGCAGGGAAACGAATTCGTCTCGCAGTTCATTCGGCACCGCGAAGCTCAACGCCACCGCACGTTCTCCGGCAGGCTGCAAACTGCTGATTGCCAACGGGTGAAACTTGAGCATGTCAGAAGGGTTTGAAGTATTCGAAAGGTTCGAGGCAGGTGAGGCATCGATAGAGCGCTTTGCAGGGGGTGGAGCCAAATTCGCTGATGAGCTCTACAGACTCTCCTTCGCCCTTTTCACACCGGGGGCACACGGGGCCGCCTGCGGCATCGGCCGCGCAACCAGGCGGCGCGATACCATACTCCTGGAGTTTCATCCGGCCCGCCTCGCTGATCCAGGCGCTGCTCCAGGGTGGCGACAACACCTCAACCACGCGCACGTTCGGATAACCGCTGGCGCACAGGGTGGTGCGAACCGAGTCACGAATGACTTCCGTTGCCGGACAGCCTGAATAGGTCGGGGTAATGCCAACCTCGAGTCCATCGGCAGCCAACCAGCGCAAATGGCGCACAATGCCGAGATCCACGACGCTCAACACCGGAATTTCAGGATCTGCTACGGTGGCAAGAATCCGCCAGACACGCTGATCGCGCGTTTCTTCGTCGAGGAAATGTACCCGATCAACCATGGTTACCAGGTGGCGCCGGGATAGGTACGCTGCAGGTACTGCATTTCGCTCAATATGTGCCCGAGGTGCTCCGAATGTTCGCCGCGTTTGCCGAACCAGGGGTAGGCCACGTCCGTCGGGCGTGCGAGGGTTGCCTCGTCGAGTATTTTGTCGATGCGCCGCAACCAACGATCACGGAGCGCATCCAGGTTTGGCGCAACCCCGGCACCTTCGGCCAATCTGTCGATCTCGTCGGAGGTAAACAACTCGGCGGTAAACTTCCACAGAGCGTTGAGCGACGCCTGCACCCGGCCATGACTCTCTTCGGTGCCGTCCCCCAGACGAACCAGCCAACCACCGCTGTATCGCAGGTGGTAACGGGTTTCCTTGAGTGCTTTCGCCGCGATTTCCCGCAGCCGCCGATCCGTGGAATTTTCGAGTCCACCAAGAAGCTCCAATTGCCAGGCATCAATCAGAACCTGGCGAACGATGGTGTCACCAAAATCTCCATTGGGTTGTTCGACGAGAGCGAGATTGCAGAAGTCGTTCTGATCACGAAGGAAAGCCAACTGATCCTCGTCGCGGCCTGCCCCTTCAAGCTCCCCGGCGTAACTCAACAACATGCGTGCCTGACCGAAGAGATCGAGGGAGATATTCGCCACGCCGAGATCTTCCTCGAGCGCCGGTGCGTGACCGACCCACTCGCCAAGCTGCTGACCAAGAATCAGGCTCGTGTCCGCCAATCGCAGCACATGAACAAAACGCTCGGTTCGAGCAAAATCGTCAAATGCCATATCAACCGAGGGACTACTCATATGTTCTTCACCTCGTCTGGAATTTCGTAGAAGGTCGGGTGTCGATA
>JAPUJX010000324.1 GCA_027295975.1 Gammaproteobacteria bacterium | reverse complement strand
GCTTCCGTTGTCGCGTTGGCCGAAGACTCGAATGAACGACGCGTTCTCGGTGAAGAGGTGAATTGTGTCATCCACGCCTACGACGAAACCAACACCAGTATCAACGTTGCGCCTATTGCCCGGATGATCAAACGCCAACGTGGCGTGGTTGGTCTCGTTGGCGTGCAATCCAACCAGTACCCGCGCGCCATGGATCTCGCTCGAGAATTTCGAAAACTGGACGTCCCGGTTGCCATTGGCGGATTCCATGTGAGCGGCACCATCGCCATGCTGGATGAAATGCCGACCGAATTGAAGGAAGCGTTGGACCTCGGCATTTCGCTTTTTGCTGGAGAAGCCGAACATCGGCTCGACGAATTTCTCATCGATGCCTACAAAGGAGAACTGAAACCGCTTTACAATTTCATGGACGATCTGCCCGATATTTCCGATACCCCCATCCCATTTCTACCGGTGGAGCGAGTCAGAAGGACCGCCAGCGGGCAGTCGAGTTTCGACGCAGGCCGCGGGTGCCCCTTCGAGTGCAGCTTCTGCACCATCATCAACGTGCAGGGGCGCCAGTCCAGATACCGAACCGGCGAGGACGTGGCGAACATAGTCAAGCGAAATCTGTCCCAGGGCGTGAAGCGCTTCTTCATCACCGACGACAACTTCGCGCGCAACCGTAACTGGGAAGAGATCCTCGATCGGCTCATCGAACTGAAGGAAGAGGTGGATATTCGTTTCAACCTCGTCATCCAGGTGGATACCCTATGTCACAAAATTCCACGCTTCATCGACAAGTGCGTCGCGGCAGGGGTGAAACGTACGTTCATCGGCCTGGAGAACATCAATCCGGATAATCTGAAGGAAGTCAAAAAACGTCAGAACCGCATCACCGAATACCGCTCGATGGTTCAAGCCTGGAAGAACCAGGGTGTTTTTACCATTGCCGGATACATTCTGGGTTTTCCGGGCGACACCAAAGAATCGATCCTCCACCACATCGAAATCCTCAAGCGTGAGATTCCCATCGATCTACTGGAGTTCTTTTACCTTACCCCCCTACCCGGTTCCGAAGATCACAAGAAGATGGTCGAGTCGGGTGCGCACCTCGAACCCGATCTGAACAAGTATGATTTGTGTCATGTCTGTTGCGAACATCCGCGCATGTCCAAGAAGGAGTGGGAAGAGTCTTACACCGCGGCATGGGAGTCCTTCTACAGCGACGAACATGGTGTGACCTTGCTGAAACGGGCGCGGGCAACCGGGGTGAATTTAGGCAAACTGGTCTCGGGTATAACCTCGTTCTACGGCAGCGTGACCTGGGAGCACGTTCACCCTCTGGAATGCGGTTTCCTGCGCAGAAAATCCCGGCGCCAGCGTCGGCCCGGGTTGCCCAGGGAGTCGATTCTCAAATTTTACCCGGAATATTGGCGGTCGGTGTATCACAGCAATTACCAGCTGTTGAAGAGGGTAGCCAAACTTCATCGAGTGCGTAGAGCCTTGATCAAGGATTCCTCCAGCAGGGACTACACGGATCTGTCTCTGGAAAAAGTCTCCGACAATGAGATCGCATTGCTGGAAATGTATACCGTCACCGATGCCGCCAAAGCGGCGGCCGATAAAGAGCTAAAACGTCGAGCCCGAAGTGCGCGTCGAAAGGCCGCAGCCGAGTATTGAACCTTGCCGATCGTAGATATCGAGCTACTTCGGGACAAAACGTCCGCAACGCTGGAAGAGGACCTGCCGCAACGGATCGCCGATGGACTGGGCGACGTCTTTCAGACTCAACCCGCACAAACCTGGGTGAAGATCCACCACCACCAACGAGTTGACTACGCGGAGAATCACAGCATTTTGCCGTTCGAAATAAGTCCTGTGATGGTCAAGGTATTGAAAAGCACGATACCGGAAGGCGAGGCGCTGAAAGAAGAAGCCCGCAGAGTTGCCGAAACCGTCGCGGCAATCTGCAGTTGCCCGGTGTCGAACGTACACGTCCTCTACGAACCCGAAGCTGCGGGTCGGATTGCGTTTGGCGGGGTGTTGAGAACTTAGATGCCCGACGATCGGCCAGATTCTCAGTCGGATATCACCGGCGGCAAAAGCCTTTACTCCATCAGCGGTATCCTGATCGCAACGATACTCGGCTCCCTGGCCGCCGGTATATTGCTGATCTATTTGAATTATCTGAGTCTCGGATACGGCAAGCTTGCCAAACTGACCATCCGCTGGGGAATAGTGGCTTATACGCTGATAATAACATTGGGCCTTCTGATACCCGACTCGCGCGCATTCACGGCGCTGTTCATCGTTTTACAGACGGGTCTGGCGGGAATTGCCGCAGACCGGTTGCAGGGGGCGGCTATCAACTATCATCGCGAGCATGGCGGAATGATGTACTCGCCGTTACGCGCCGCCGGTCTCGGATTTCTCACCGGAGTGGCAATGTTGTTCGCAATCGGTTTCCTGCTGATCGCCTGGACCCTTGTCGCAGGAACAAACCAGTAACCGTATAAGACGAAGGTCAGGACTCGCCTCGCAACATTGCTTGAAGACGTCGACTGCGTTCCTGCTCATTACGTAATTGGGATTTGAGCTTCTGGATCTCGTCTCTATGGCCCCTGATCTGATTCAGGTAGGTCTGTTGTTGCTCTTGCAGATCGGCCCGGTACTTCTCGGAGATCTTGGCAAGCTGATCGCTCGGCGGACGAACGAGGTTTTTTACCTCGATCTTGCCATCTTCGCCGAATGACGCGGTGAGTTTGTTTTTGAAGGTATGCTGCTTTTTACCCGATGAGACACCTTTGCCATTTGCCCGCCACTCGACTCCGGCATCCATCGACAGGTTGACTCTGGCTGGCTGTTCGTCCGATGAACCCTCTTCCCCGTACGCGATCAACTCGACACCGGCTTCCGATGGCACCACCATCCCCGTTGCCTTCAGTGACAGCCGGTTTCGCCAGACGGCCTTCTGAGCCAACATCACCGAATTCTCTTCACCCTGGCCCCGAGGTTCCCAGAGTTTCGTGGCATGCCACGGCACCGGACACTGGGCACGGGACGCCAACCGCACGGCACCCATGCCGAGATCCGGACCACGTCCTGCCTGCTCGACGAGATATCTCAGAGGCAGGTTGAATCCCTCTTCGACGCGGCCATTTATGTCCACCTGGAACTGAAAAAAGACCATGGCCTGCACGGTGAGGCCAGCACCGACGACCACGAAGACTGCTTTGGCCGCTTGACCGGAAAACCGATCCAAAGAAGTTACTTCGGTTACGGTTGATGCGCCCGCAAGCGCCTCAAACTCCGAAAACAGTATTTCAGAATGAACGGACAAACCGTCTTCCTCGAACAGGACTACGATTTCCACTAAACCTTCTTGGCCTTCCATAGATTCTCTCACCA
>JAPUJX010000323.1 GCA_027295975.1 Gammaproteobacteria bacterium | reverse complement strand
TCAAATGGAGCGTGCGATCGGCGTACGCTGCGGCCGCATGATTGTGCGTCGCTATCACGACGGCGGTACCGTCCCGAGACAGCTGCTGCAACAATTCCAAGACCACCCGGCCGTTTTCGGAGTCCAGATTTACGGTCGGCTCGTCTGCAATGACCAGCGGCGGGGTGTGGACGACGGCGCGCGCCAGCGCCACCCGCTGCAGTTCCCCCCCGGAAAGCCGGTTGGGTTTGGTTCTTCGCCGGTTCTCCAATCCCACGGTCTTCAAAATCGACGCCACCCGGGCGTGATCCACGGCGCGGCCATTTGCCAACAACAGCGGCAGCGCCACGTTTTCTTCGACTGTCAGAGTTGGAAGCAGATGAAAGAACTGGAAGACGAAACCGACGCGACTACGCCGTATGTTCGTGAGGTCTTCTTCCGGCAGGCTGTGGATCGGCAGGTCTTCGATCCAGGCTTCGCCTGTCGTCGGCCGATCCATCGCCCCGATGATGTGCAGCAGCGTGGATTTGCCGCAACCGCTGGGTCCCATCAGGGCCAGGAAGTCGCCGGGGTTTACTTCGAAAGAAACGCCCTGAAGGGCTATTACCGGTTCACCGTCCGCTTCGTAGACCTTGCGGACGTTGGAAACTCGGACCAGGGCGGGCATGGCGAAATAGTAGCATGGGCATCTGGCAGGCTATGGATCTTGGATTCAGCGCGATCCTGGGATAAACGGTTGCGCAGGGTGCCGGAAGACCCCAGAATACGCCTTTGGGCGAAGACGGCCGGAGCACCCTATCTAAGATCATTCGAAAGGGTCGTGGATGATGCGCGTCCCCGATTGTTTCAAACTAGCGAAGGGATCTCCGATTGTCGGAACGGCTGCGAGAGCCGAGGAGGCTCTGTGGACACTTCGAAACTTTTCGCTTTGCGCCGCCCGTCACGGCGCGATTTCCTGAAAGGACTCGGGGCCATCGGCGCGGGCGCCCTGCTTCCGATGGGCAGCTCATGGGCCCAAGCTCCGGGAGGTGAAGCGCGCCGTATCGACGTCCATCAGCACTACTCATCTCCGGCATATCACGCCTTTTTGGAACGTCAGGCCGCCGGCCCGGCAACCCGGGATACGCCGACTGTTCGCTTGCTCGTCAACCGATTCCGGAATTACACGCCAGAGTTGAACATCGAGGCCATGGACCAGGCGGGTGTGGCCACCGCGATGGTTTCGCCCACCGCACCGGGCGTCTGGTTCGGGGACGTTGCCGAAGCCCGCAGTGCGGCACGGGAGATCAACGAATACGCCGCGGAAAAAATGGTTGGGGACTATCCGGGCCGCTTCGGCCTGTTCGCGTCGTTGCCGATACCCGATGTCGAGGGAAGCCTCCGCGAGATCGAGTATGCGTTCGATACCTTGGACGCGGACGGAGTCGCGCTGTTGACCAGCTATGACGACAAATGGTTGGGCGACGAGGCTTTCGCCCCCATCTTCGATGAACTGAACCGGCGCGGAGCGGTGGTTTACACGCACCCGCGGGAAGCCAATTGCTGTCCGAATCTGGTGGGAGGTGTGAGTGCACAGACGCTGGAATACCCCACCGACACCACGCGCACGATCCTGAGCCTTATTGCGGGTGGCACGGCCAGCCGCTGTCCGAACGTCAAATTCATCTTCTCCCATGCCGGAGGTACGCTGGTTTCCATCGCCGGGCGTTTCCTGGGGAACTCCGTGAGTGCGGAGGGCCTCGCGAATCCTGCGGAAGCAGACTCGAGGCTCCACCACGTCAAGCGGTTTTATTACGACACGGCGGGGTCGGCGAACTTCGTGCAAATCCAGTCTCTGAAGCTGCTGGTGCCAGATTCGCAGATTCTGTTCGGAACCGATTTCCCGTTTGGAAATCCTGCGGGCACGGTCGCGGGGTTGCAGGCCAGCGGCCTCAAAGCAGAGGAGCTTCAGGCGATCTATCGTGACAATGCGATGAGGATTTTGCCTCAGCGTGCATGAGGCCGCAGGTGAATTATTGACTCCTTTGACTTTGAGAAATATAGTCCGATCTAACTTTTCGAACAGAGAATAAAAGAGCTTGTGCATGGCCGGCTCAACGTCTCCCGGAATCGTTCGAGACGGAATAGGGCTGAGACACCGAACATGACGCCCAGAGGTGCGCTTCCATGGCGAAAGAATCCAAGTCCAAAGAATCAGACCTGAAGTCCGTCAATCGCAGGGGTTTCCTGAAGGGAGCTTCGGCCCCGCGGGTGAGCAATACGCCTCGTACGTTGGAGTCCTTCATACGGTATGTCCGTAAGCCCGCACGGATGCCTCCCTATGTGAACCGGGTGATGTCGGATGAGCAGTTGACCGACGTCTATGCGTTCCTCCTGTCGGTGCCGCCATCACCGGATGCGGAGAGCATCCCGATGTTAAGGGACTTACTGGATAGCCGATAGGCTGAAATCAATCCCATCGATCCGATCCAGCTGCCCGAGGGCACACGGATCGTATCGATTGCAGATGGTCACCGAACCGGTTTGTGCCGCACCACGCGGTTCGGCACAACCGCCTCCCACGCCGCTCGATTCTTGGTACCCTGATGGCTCCATCGGAGCTGTATCCGAGAGTCCGCTTTCACCTGATGGGCCCTGACATAATTCTGGAAAACTCGATTCTTGAACTCAAGGCCGCAGAAGTTATCCATGAACGATGAACCGATCAACACTCAGGATTTCTTTCCGAAGTTAACGGATGCAAATACAAAAGTGGCGTTGGTTTTCGCAGAAGGCACCTGTACCTATGCCGAGTTAGATCGACGTATCAAGCAATTTGCCAGTGGATTACTAGGGGATAACGCGGATCTGTCGGAACAACGCATCGCTTTCATCATGCCTGCGAACCTGGATTATGTGACCACATTGCTTGGCATCTGGAGAGCGGGTGGCATTGCGGTGCCTTTGAACGTCTCCGCCGCCATCCCCGAACTGGAAGACGCGTTAACTTGTGCAGGGGTAAGCCATCTGATCGCAGACACCGAACATCAACAAAAGCTGAGAGGGCTCTGCGCCTCGATCGACATTCATATGTCTGTGGTCGATGACGTATTACAGGAAGAATCCGGACAATTGCCAACCATCGTAGATGGGCGTCGGGCAATGATTTTGTTTACCAGTGGAACCACTAAAAAGCCGAAAGGAGTGATTAGCACTCACAAGAATATTCGTTCACAGA
>JAPUJX010000322.1 GCA_027295975.1 Gammaproteobacteria bacterium | reverse complement strand
CTGATTCTCTATTACAGCCGCAGTGGCGGTACGAGCAACCTGGCTCGTTATATCGCCCGCGGGGTCCAGGGTCACGGCCATTTCGAGCCGCGTTTGCGCACGGTACCGCCGGTTGCAACGGAAATCGAAGAAACGAAACCGCCCATACCCGAGAAAGGGGCCCTGTACTGCACGAGAGAAGATCTCGCCACCTGCGCGGGCCTGGCGCTCGGCTCGCCGACCCGGTTCGGTAACATCGCCGCACCGCTGAAACACTTCTTCGACAACACCACCGATCTCTGGCTTGGCCACTCCCTGGTAGGGATACCGGCCAGCGTATTCTGTTCGACGGGATCCATGCACGGCGGTCAGGAAAGCACGCTGTTGTCCATGATGATTCCGTTGTTACACCATGGAATGCTGATCGTGGGTTTGCCCTACAGCGAGCCCGCTCTGAATGAAACCACAACCGGCGGCACACCCTATGGTGCCAGCCACGTATCCGGGGTAAATCCCCACGCCGAACTTTCGACCCACGAAAAGACCCTCGCCATCGCCCAGGGTAAACGGCTGGCCGACGTTGCGCGGCGGCTTGCCGCGGGTTAATGGATAGTCGGCGGAGGATCCCGGGTTTCTTCGGATTCCTCATCCACGCTCTGTACCGCATAACGCCGCGTCGTGACGTCACCGGAGACCACTTGCGGCAGTTCCTTCAGAAACTCATCCATGTGCTCGGTCTGGAAGTGCCCCATGAGCGCTTCCATGCTCTCCCATTCCTGGAACAGCATCAGGGTATTGGGGTCGGAGAGGCCAACGTAAAAATCGTATGAAATGCAGCCGGCCTCGGACTGGGTAGCCTCGGTCATCTGCCGGGCCATCTCCAGGGCTTTTTCCCGGCACTCCGACCGAATGGGAATGGTGGCGTGAACGATGATCATATTGCTCACATCACCCCCCGGAACCTGAGAATGCCCTCGATTTCAGGGACAACGCCAGGATCATCTATGGTAGAAGGTATGACATAGGTTTCGCCATCAACCATCTTTCGTAGAACCTGGCGCAGAATTTTACCCGAACGGGTTTTCGGTAGACGTTTCACCACTACCGCGCGCTTGAAATTCGCGAATGCGCCAACCGCCTGACGAACCATCTGAACCAGTTCGCTTTCCAGGGTATCGTCTGCGATATTCACTCCGTCCTTCAGCAGCAACAGACCGAGGGGGACCTGCCCCTTCCCTTCATCCGCGATGCCGATAACGGCACACTCGGCAACCGCCGGATGATCGGCAACCACCTCTTCCATCTGCCCGGTGGACAATCGATGTCCGGCAACGTTGATGACATCGTCGATACGGCCCATGATATAAACGTAACCGTCTTCGTCCCGGTAACCCTCGTCACCGGTGAGATAAAAGCCTTTGAACCTCGCCCAATACGCCTCGACGTACCGGTCGTGATCCCCCCAGATGGTGGTGAACGCGCTGGGTGGCAACGGCTCTTTGATTACAACCGAACCTTCCTCTCCAGGGCCCACCTCCCGTCCGCTTTCATCCAGAATGCGCAGGTCGTAACCGGGAACCGGCAGCGTCGGCGAACCGGGTTTACATTCCATGAGCTCGATACCGACCATGTTCGCGCACATCGACCATCCGGTCTCCGTCTGCCACCAATGGTCGATAATGGGCACATCCAGGTGCTCGCGCAGCCAACGATAAGTTGCCGGATCCAGCCTTTCGCCAGCAACGAATTGATACCGCAGCGATGAGATATCGTATTGCTGCTGCAACTTACAGCCAGGATCTTCCTTCTTTACGGCTCGATAGGCCGTTGGCGCCACGAAAAAGCAGTTCACTTTGTGGTCTTCGATCACCCGCCAGAAAACTCCAGCGTCCGGTGTTCTGACCGGCTTACCTTCGAACAGAACCGAGGTGCAGCCCTTAAACAAGGGGGCGTACACAATATAGGAATGCCCGACAACCCAACCCACGTCTGAGGCTGCCCAGAACACGTCCCCGGCATCCATCCCATAAACGGCGGACATACTGTAGTTTAATGCGACCGCGTGGCCACCGTTGTCTCGCACCACGCCTTTCGGTTTACCCGTCGTGCCCGAGGTGTAGAGAATGTACAGGGGATCCGTGGCATCAACCTCGGTGCAGCCCACCGGTTCAGCTTCCGCTTCCCACCGGGTCCACTCGAGATCCCGTTGGTCGTCGAGTTCGGCGACACACTGGTCGCGCTGCAGCACAACGTTGTGTTCCGGCTTGTGGCTGGCGAGGGACACCGCCTCGCGCACCAGAGGCTGGTATGGGATGACATTGGTAAACTCGATGCCGCAGGATGCGCTCAGGATGACCTTCGGCTTGGCGTCGTCAATACGGGTGGCAAGCTCCGGCGCCGCAAATCCACCAAACACCACCGAATGCACCGCACCCAATCTTGCGCAGGCCAACATCGCTATTACTGCCTCGGGAACCATCGGCATATAAACGATGACCCTGTCGCCCTTGCCGACGCCAAGTTTTTGCAGCGCACCGGCAACCCTCGCAGTGCGTTCGGTAAGTTCCGAATAGGTGAATTTACGCATCTGACCGGTCGCTGGAGAGTCGTAGATCAACGCGTTCTGCTCGCCTCTACCGGCATCGACGTGGCGGTCCAGAGCCAGCCAGCAACTGTTCATTCTGCCGCCACGAAACCAACGCCACGCACCGTTCGCGTCCCGATCCAGAATGGTTTCCGGAAACTCGAACCAGGGCAGCATGCGCGCTTTCTCGCGCCAGAACTCCTCCGGGTCGGTGAGGGATCGCTGGTACTCCTGAGCGTAACTCATTACCGGCGTTTCTTGGCCGTTTGTACCGTGAGGCGACGAACGTCCGCGGGACTCGGCTTGGCGGCCAGCAGTTCCCGGTAAGCACGCGAACGCTTGCTGATTTTCTTGTGCGCAACAAAAAAATCAACCGCCTTATGCCAGGCTTCATCAACACCATATTTGTTGATTGATACGGTGGTATTGACGATCTTGTTTTGTAACTGGGACATCACGCCTATTTGAAACACCGGTGTCTTGCTCCCGCTCTTTTCCGATTTCAACCGACACAGGATGCCCCGCACCTGTCCCCTGGCGTCCAGGTGAACCTCCTTCGCGGCCTTCTCCCTGGCTTTTTTCTGCAGCACGGAGAGTTCGGCATCGCGCAGGTCCGCCTGGTTTCTGGCAGCGGCGCGTTTCGCCCCGCGAATACGTTTTCCGTTCTCTTTGAGGGAAAAGTACTCCTGATACGTTTTCCCGGCAATCTGCCGCCGCACACGAAAGCCATAAAACCGGGGTGAATCCAATAACTCCACACTCATTATTTTTCCTTACCTCTGCGCTGCTGTTCCCAAAATGTGTCGTCGACCCGTCTAACCAGGAATGACGGCCGCCTGCTGGAGCTCGTTGATTTCGGCATCGTCGAAACCGCAATCTTTGAGCACGGCGACCGAATCTTCCCCAGCCACCCGTGCGCCATGGGATATGCTGGGCACCGTTCGCGAAAATCGGGGTGACGGCGCCGGTTGCATGATGCCGTCCACTTCGAGGAAGGTTTGCCGGGCTATGTTGTGGGGATGGTTGGGCGCCTCGAATATCGACAATACGGGCGCAAAACATACATCGCTACCTTCCATGATGTCGCACCACTGATCCCGGGTTTTCGATTTGAAAACCGCCTCGAGTTCCTCCTTGAACGACGGCCATTGAGCAGAATCCATTTGCGCCGCGAATCGTTCCTTGTCCAACCCGGCTTTCTCGACCAGCAACGCATAAAACTGAGGTTCTATGGAACCGATGCAGATGTATTTTCCATCCTGGGTTTCATATGTGTCGTAAAAGTGAGCACCGCCATCCAGCATATTGGAGCCGCGATTTTCGGTAAACGCTCCCATCGCCCCCATGGAGAAGAACATTGCCATCAACGACGCGGCGCCATCAACCATCGCGGCATCCACCACCTGCCCCTTGCCGGACCGTTGAGTTTCAAGCAAACCGCAAACGAGACCATACGCCAGCAGCATTCCCCCACCACCAAAATCCCCGACGAGATTGAGCGGTGGAACCGGACGCTCTCCCGGACGGCCTATGGCATGCAACGCGCCGGCCAGGCCAATATAGTTGATGTCGTGGCCCGCCGCCTGAGCCATGGGCCCTTCCTGACCCCAGCCGGTCATTCTTCCGTAAACCAGCTTCTCGTTTCTGGCCATGCAGTCGTCCGGACCAATTCCCAGACGCTCCGTGACACCCGGGCGGAAACCCTCGAACAACGCGTCCGCCGTTTCCACCAGCCGCAGCACCGTTTCAACCCCCCCGGGCTGCTTCAGGTCCAACGCAAGCGAGCGCCTGTTACGAGCCAACACGTCCTTCGGGCGCCTGGTCCCCGCACCGACACGGTCGATGCGAATCACTTCCGCACCCATATCGGAAAGCATCATGCCGCAGAAAGGTCCTGGGCCGATGCCCGCCAGTTCGATGATTCTAAAGCCTTGAAGTGGTCCCATACCCAGTCGATTCCCCCGGTAAAAGCAGTCGGTTAGTGTAAACGCGTTTTGCGCCTTAAGGAAATCGTTTGGGAGAAAACGGCGCTGCCCGCTATCGTTTGACGGGCGCCAGGTAATTAACTCAGCCGGTGGTGGAACGCCAGCCCAGGCTGTTCGAAATTCCGTCATCGGTGAATTGAATGCGGGCGAAACGCGCGTACAGTTCATTGCTCCGCACGAGCTGGTCATGGGGACCGCTGGCGACCAGACGTCCTTGATCCATGACCAGAATTCGATCGGCTTGCCGCACCGTGGACAGCCGGTGGGCAATGACCAGTATGCTGCAACGACCTTTCAGCTCGGCAATGCTCTGGCGTATGTGGTCTTCACTTTCCGCATCGAGGGCGCTGGTCGCTTCGTCCAATAGTAGAATCCTCGGTTCGGTCAATAGTGCCCGGGCAATGGCGAGGCGCTGCCTCTGGCCACCGGAGAGCCCTACGCCGCCTTCACCGACAACTGTCTGCAACCCATCAGGCAGCTTGCTGACGAAGTCCTGCGCATGCGCGAGGACAAGCGCGCGGTCCATGTCGGATGCCGTCGCATCGGGCTTTCCGTAGGTGAGGTTTGCGGCGATTTTACCGGCAAACAGCACCGGATCCTGAGGCACGAATCCGATCCGGCCGCGAACGTCCACGAGTGCGAGTTCCCGTAAATCGATGCCATCGAACCGCACCGACCCGCTGGTCGGATCGTAAAACCGCAGCAGCATATCGAACAGCGTGCTTTTTCCAGCGCCGGACGGCCCCACGATCGCAACCATCTCACCGGGCTCAACCGTGAGATCCACCTCGTGGAGCACCTCAATATCCGGCCGGGCTGGATAAGAGAAGCTCAACGCATCGACCCTCAATGCACCCCCGTCGGGCGGTAGAACCGCGGGCTTGTCGGGTTCGGCCAACTCCGAAGGCGACTGCAGCAGTTCCACCAGGCGCTCCATCGCACCTGCCGCGCGCTGCAGATCGCTGTAAACCTCGCTGATGGCACCCACCGAGCCAGCAACGATGAACGCATAGAAGATGAAAGCCGCAAGTTCACCCGGAGATATCCGACCCGAAAGCACATCCTGTCCACCTACCCAGAGCATGGCGGCGATGGCGCTCAACACCAGCAACATGACCAGCGCCACCAACCAGGCACGCTGGCGGATTCGCCTGACCGCAACGCGAAATGCGATCGACACACGTTCATCGAAGGCAAGTTCGTCGATGGCTTGATGATTGAAGGATTGAACCACCTTGATGTGACGCAGGGATTCCCCCGCATAACTGCCCACATCCGCCAGGGTGTCCTGGCTGGCACGCGACAATCTGCGGACCCGGCGACCAAACGCGATGACGGGGGCCACCACAAAAGGCACGCTGGCAATGACTATCAGCGAGAGTTTCGCGTTGGTATAAAACAGTAACACCAGCCCGCCGAAAAACATCAAAACGTTGCGCAGCGCAATGGAGACCGACGAGCCGATGACCGTCTGTAAAAGCGTGGTATCCGTGGTTATGCGCGACTGTATTTCAGTGGGCTGATTACGTTCGAAAAAGGCGGGATGCAACCGTATGAGGTGACGATATACCGCACTGCGGATGTCCGCACTGATTCTTTCACCCACCCAGGAGACGAAGTAGAAACGAATGAACGTCCCGATGGTGAGCAAAATCATCAGCACCGCGAAGATTCCAATGCTCCGCACCAGGAGATCCGTAGAGCCGCTGGCTAGACCTTGATCGATCAGCAGCCGCATACCCTGCCCGATCGACAGGGTTACGCTGGCGGTGACCACCAGCGCGAAACTTGCCGCCGCAACATGCCAGCGATAGGGCTTCAGGAACGCGAGCGCGGGCCGCAAGCTGGTGAGCTCCCGGGAAGTTGGCCGGTCCAATCCATCGTCATCCATGTTCGCATTATCACATTTGTTAACCGTTACCGTTCGATCGCATACTAATAAGCCACTGAATAATTTAGGATCGTCGCTTCCCGCGCAAAACGGGCGGATCAACGATTGCCGAGGGGTCATGGCCGAACTATTGGATTGTCTGGAAGTAGAAGCGGGAGGGACTCGGGGCGGCACATGCGTTGGCAGCGTGATCTGGCTGCACGGGCTCGGGGCGGACGCAACGGACTTCGAGCCCGTTGTCGAGGCGTTGGATCTGAAGCGAAACTTACGTTTCGTTTTTCCCAACGCGCCGCT
>JAPUJX010000321.1 GCA_027295975.1 Gammaproteobacteria bacterium | reverse complement strand
GGGAATGTTCGTTTTCCTCCGGGCGAATAACCCGGTGGTAACCAGACCGGCAGTTTGCGTACGTTTGGGTCTCCGAGAGGGTTGCCGGTCAACACCGATGAAGTGTGTTCCAGCTCGACTAGTTGGCCATCTGGCCATTTTGGTCGTTTGAGCGCCATGCTGCCCCCGGTGGGTACTTGAAGCGCGTCATGTTATCCCAGCTCGATTGTCGTGTGGGGACGCGAGCCAGCCGCGTTTTTTTGTGAAACCCATCCATGGGGATGTCGATTTCCTACGTGGGTCACATTACCCGGATCAATCTTCTTGTAATTTAGCTTCGAGACCGGATTTGGTCGGCGTTCCGCTGTGGTATGCCGGTAGCCCGCTCGAGTCAACGGATACACGGATGCAAGAACAGGCTTATAACTCACCCTCCGATTCGGACCATACGGATGGAGAATCCCTCGCAGACGAGGTCGAACGCTTAACGGCCGAATTGAGCAAATGGCGGGAGCGGGTTCCCAAACTATCCGCGGCGCTGCGTGAGCGTACCGAACGGGTAAAATCTCTAGAGCAGCGATTGCTCGATCCGGGCAAAGAATCCGACCCTGGAATCAACGCGCGCGATGAGCTCATCGGAGAGCTCGAAGTCAAAATCCAGGAGCTCAACAGCCTTCATCAAGAGGCGCAGGGACAATTACACAGCGGTAGCCTGGAAATCGACGAACTGCGCTCAGAAGCGCAATCGTGGAAAACCAAGTGGCAATCGCTGACGCAGTCCCTCGATAGCCAGGCTTCGGTGTTTGCGGAACAGGAAAGCAACCTCAAGGAAAAGTCTCTTGACCTCGCTTCCCTCAGATCGAAACTCGACGAACATGCCGAGGAACTCGATGTCAGAGCCAACCAGATACAAACCCTGAGTGATGAAGTCGAGTCGCTCAGCCGGCGCAACGAGAACCTGTTCGAGACCACGGAGCTGGCCAACAAGCAGATAGGCACCCTTGGAGATAATCTCAACGAGTTGCGCGGTGAGCTGAGGGAGAAAGATCGGACAGCCGAAGCCGTGGATTTGGAACTCGATGAGCTCAAAGTCAGCCTCGCGGCGGAAACATCCAGATCCCTTGGCAAAGATGAAGAAATCCAGGTGCTTCAGGCAGACGTGGAGGGCAAACGTCAGACAGCTGTGGAACTCGAGGGACGCATCGACCGGCTGCGCGAAGAAGCGGAAGATTTGAAGAACACCATGGAGGGTTTGAAAAACACCATAGCAGGTCTGGAAAACACCATAGAAGGTCTGGAAAACACCATAGTGGAACGGGACGCGGGCATGGAATCCTTGTTTTCCGACTTAGGCGAAAGCCGCGAGAGGGTCACTCAACTGGAAAGCAGCGTCGCTGCCGCCGAGGAGGCGGCTGCGGCGCACGATGAAGAACGACGCGAGTTTTCCAGCCGGATAGCGGGTCAGGAAGAGCAGATCCAAAAAATGGAAACACGGTCTGGTCAGGTAGCGAATCTGGAGAAGGAAAAACACGACCTTCAGAGTTCGGTCCAGGCCCTCGAGGTGGAGAAAAGACAATTGGATCGTGAAGCTGCCACCGCGGAGCGTCACATCCTGGAACATGTGGATCACGTCAACCAACTCGAAGAAGAGCTGCGTCGTGAGCAGGAGTTGACGTTGAGCCTCGAAAAAGAACTAGCCAAGGCGCAACAGAACGCGGTGGCTCAGGAGCAGGAACAGGCGAGAGTCCTGGATGAAAACACCGCACAAACCGCCGAGAATGCCGTTAAGTTGGAAGAAGAGCTTAATCATGCGGTCGCTGACTCCTGTCAGGCGGTCGCTGACTCCAGGAAAATGGAGCAGGATCGAGACGACTTCGCCGGCCGGGTCGAGCAGTTGGAGACCGAACTCAGCGACCAGAAAAGAGAAACGGCGAAGCTGGAACAATCGTTGCAAGCCAGCAACAAGATCCTGGACGAAATCAAGTCCAGTGGAGTCGACGTCGAAAAGACCGACTCTCAGCAAACGGATGTACGGAATCTGGAGCAGATGGTTCGAGATCGCACCGAACAGCTCAACCAGCTGCAATGGCGCCAGGACATGGCGGACAAGAATCCCGAAGACTCCTCGACGGATGGCAAGTTGATGCTGGTTCTAAATCAGCAGCTGGAGGAGGCGCGAACCGCCAACAAACAACTGCGCGAGCAGTTACGGACCCTGGAAGCTGGACGACGGGAAAATGGCCCAACCGAGAACGACGATCTGACTCAAATTCGTGGGGTTGGTGAAAAGCTCGCTTTGCAGCTGAATGATCTCGGGATCTATCGCTTCGAGCAAATTGCCGATCTCGACATTTCCCAGTTGACCGACGCTTCCCATGTGCTGCACGCTCACAAGGGCCGAATTGAGCGCGATGAATGGATCCAACAGGCGGCCCAACTCCTGGGTTAGCTCCCCTCGGGCTCTGCCCGGCCTCCATCCGGATTCCACGATAATTCCATTTGGCTTGCTCGTCAGGAATGTCGTATAGTCCCGATAACTTCACGAGTGGCGCGTTCTCATGGATACAGAATCCGGCCTGCATGCCGTTCCTGTAGACGAGTCTGAAAGCCGTCGAACGGGTGATGATCGCCGGGATGACGAGCGCCGCCGCAGCGCGAAGGGATTATTCGAAGTACGGGCTAGACGCCAGGGTATCGCAACCGATCGGCGCCAGAGCAATCGGCGGGAAGATGCCGGTCGTTTGCGGTTTGCCTTTTGGCGACGGGACAAGCGTTAGCCCAACCGCTGTCTTTGTCGTCAGGAGATAATATGTCGCGCGTTTCCGTGCTGGAACTTTTCGCCCTTATTCTTGCCACTTTTGCCTCTCTGAATATTGCCTACGCGGCCGATGCGGGCGCGGGAAAAATATCCTATGCCGTTTGCACCGCCTGTCATGGCGCTAACGGTGAAGGGAATCCAGCATTGAACTCACCAAAAATTGCGGGGCAGGAATCCTGGTATCTGCGTCGGCAACTGGAACTTTTCAAGAGCGGTGCGCGTGGTACCGCGCCCGGAGACATTTATGGTATGCAAATGCGGCCAATGGCAATGTCCATAGTGGACGATGCCGCCATGGAGAATCTCATAGCCTATATCCTGACCCTGCCGGTTAATCCTCCGGAAGTTACCCTGGAAGGTGACGTTGCGGCTGGTAAGGTGGCTTATGCATTGTGCGCCACCTGTCATGGGCCCAATGCGGAAGGTCTCGAACAACTGGGTGGCCCTCGCCTGGCCGGGCAGAACGACTGGTATCTCGTGCGTCAGATTAACAATTTCAAACAGGGGCTGCGCGGCTACCACGCATCCGATATCTTCGGCGCCCAGATGAAGCCCATGGCGTCGACGCTTGTCGACGATCAAGCCACCCTCAATGTGACGGCCTACATCAACAGCTTGCCTTAACCATGAGCGGCCGGTTGCGGGTTGACCTGGCTGCGCTTGCCGATAACTACGCAACCTTCGAATCCGCCAGCGCGCCTAATGCGGTTGCGGCGGTGGTCAAGGCCGATGCCTATCTCATCTACCGCCGCGCCTGGCGACCGATCGTGGTGGCCAAGGGCTGGTCCGTGGACGGACAGGGTAACCCCCTGGAAGACATCGTCGGACCGCACTACGGCCACCTGATGGAAATCGCCTCGCAGACCATCGACACGGGCCCGTTCGTCCCCGGAGACCCTGACTTCGTCCGGGGTGATGCCTCGGGTGACGGCGTCTTCAACGGCCTCACCGACGCCCTCTTCATCCTGGCGTTTCAGTTCCAGGGAGGACCCGCGCCGGTCTGTCTGGAAGCTGCGGACGCGGATGGCAACGGCGGCTTCAACGGACTCGCC
>JAPUJX010000320.1 GCA_027295975.1 Gammaproteobacteria bacterium | reverse complement strand
GTCCTTTAGCGAAGAAGTCGCTCCTAGCGGAAGCGGTCGCCTTTGATGGCGGAATGCTCTTGTGGACAGTATGCGTAATCCAAAGTACGTCCTCTTGGGTGTACTTGTATGGATTTTCGGTGATCAATTCGTATTGAATGAGATGAATAGATTTGCGTTTGCCTCTCATAGTTGGAACGCCTGCCGTTGCGGCGGGACTGTCAGATGCGATGCTAATGAAGGTGCTTACGTAGTTCACGGAACAGCCCTGAGGTACGCCTAACTACTAAGTGGACGTAGGTTTTCCACAATAGCCCGCGCATTCGAATTTAGTATCGTCACCTCGTCTATCCTGAATCTCGATGGTTGGGGATTGTCGGCGATTCTTGCCAGCAAATCTCGCACTTCTATTTCAGCCTAACCTAACTTAGCGCTCGCTCAACTGGCGGAAACTTTACGGAACGTATCCGGTGGCGGTGTATTCGTAGGGTGATTGTGGACCAAGCGTTGAGAAAATTGTTGAAAATGGTCGGCCCGATGGTTGGGTCGTCCGAGCGTTCGTTCTACCGTGCCCGGCGATGATCACGTTGCTGGTCGTGAGATCGGTAAGCGTCACCGCAAGCTGCTCGATCGTATGCGTCGCGAGATTCGGGTTCGCCACTACAGCCTGCGCACTGAGCAGGCTTATGTTCAGTGGACGCGCCGATACATTCATTTTCACAAGTTGAAGCATCCCAAGTCTCTGGCCACTCGCGATGTCGCCCGTTTTCTGAGTTGGTTGGCGGTTGAGCGACGGGTGTCGGCCAGTACGCAGAATCATGGAGTGCATTGCTGTTTCTGTACAAAAATGTGCTTTGCCAGCCGTTGGCGATGGTCGACGTGGTGCGCGCCAGGAAGCCGAATAACCTCCCCGTCGTACTTGCGGAGTCGGAGGTAGAAGCGGTACTTGGTGAGATGGAGGGTGATCAGTGGTTGATGACGAGTATGTTGTACGGCTCAGGTCTTCGCTTGATGGAGTGCCTGCGGTTGCGAGCCAAGGATCTCGATTTTGAATATCGGTGCGTCAACGTACGCCGGGGTAAGGGCGGGAAAGATCGGGTAACCACGCTCGCCGATCCGCTCGTCAAGCCGCTGCAGAGGCACTTGAAGCTCGTTAAGAGTATGTATGAGAGAGACAAGGCTCGCGGCGTCGAAGGGGTATGGATGCCCGATGCGCTTGCAAAAAAGTACGACGCGCGGGAATGGCGCTGGCAGTTCGTGTTCCCGGCCCGGCGAACTAGCGTCGATCCCCGTTCCGGAGCCAGGCGTAGACACCACTATCACCCCAATACGCTGCAGAAGGCCGTCAAGGTTGCAGTGGCACGCGCGGGGATTGAAAAGAAAGTGAGCTGCCACACTTTTCGCCATTCCTTCGCTACTCACTTGCTCGCCTCCGGTGCAGATATCCGAACCGTACAGGACCAACTCGGCCATCAGGACGTTCGCACCACCCAACTCTACACACATCTGCTCGGGCGAGGCGCCAGCGCAGTGGTGAGCCCGCTCAACCGGTTGCGCGCACGTCCTCGCGATGGGCTGAAGGACTAGGCTCGATCACCAGCCACCGCGGCGCGGCGTGTTAGTCGAAATTGTCCGTCACCGCGCCCTCGCTGGCCGAGCTCACGAGCTTGGCATATTTGGCAAGCGCGCCTTTCGTCGCATATGGCTCAGGTCTCACCCAGCGTTGTTTTCGAGCGGCGAGTTCCGCTGCGGAGATGTTGAGATTGATCTCGCGCTTCTCGGCATCCACGGTGATGGTGTCGCCGTCTTCGATCAGCGCGACGGGCCCACCTTCGAATGCTTCGGGGGTAATGTGTCCGATCAGAAAACCATGGGAGCCACCGGAAAAACGACCGTCGGTTATCAGCGCAACGTCCTGGGATAGACCCAGCCCGTTGATCGCGCTGGTCGGCGAGAGCATTTCGCGCATGCCGGGTCCGCCTTTGGGTCCCTCATAGCGAACCACCACGACGTCACCTTTTTGAATCTCGCGCGCGAGGATCGCGGCCATCGCGGCCTCTTCACCATGAAAACATTTGGCGGTTCCGGTGAAGGTCAGCCCCTCGTGGCCGGTGATCTTTGCCACCGCTCCGGAGGGTGCGAGGTTCCCGTACAGGATCACCAGATGCGAATCCTTTTTGATCGGATCGCTCATCGGACGTATGACTTTCTGGCTTTCCGGATACGGTTTTACATCAGCCAGGTTTTCCGCAACGGTTTTGCCGGTAACCGTTAGACAGTCTCCGTGCAGCAGACCTTCGTCGAGCAACATTTTCATCATTGGCACGATCCCTCCGATCTCGATCAGATCGCTCATCGAGTACTGGCCGGCGGGGCGCATGTCGCCGAGCACCGGCACCCGTGCGCCCACTCGGGTGAAGTCGTCCAGCTGCAGCGGTACACCTGCGGCGTTTGCAATGGCCAGCAGATGCAACACCGCATTGGTGGAGCCTTCCAGCGCAATGGCGACGGTGATCGCGTTCTCGAACGCCTCCAGGCTCAAGATGTCGCTCGGCTTGATTCCGCGGTCTATCAGGTTGCAGACCGCGGCGCCGGCGTTGTAGCTGTCCTGACGTTTGGCCTGGGAAATCGCTTCCTGGGCGGAGCTGTTTGCGAGCGACAGACCCAGGGCTTCGACTGCCGAGGCCATGGTGTTGGCGGTATACATGCCACCACACGAGCCGGGCCCTGGAATCGCGGTGGACTCGACCTCCTGCAACTCGATGTCTGAAAGGTTGCCTGCGGCGTGCGCACCGACCGCCTCGAAAACCGACACCACATCGCGGCGCTCTGCACCCGATTGAATGGTCCCGCCGTAAACGAACACGCTCGGTCGGTTCAGCCGTGCGATGGCCATCGCACATGCGGGCATGTTCTTGTCGCAACCGCCGATGGCAACAAATCCATCGAAGCCCTGGGCGCAAACGACGGTCTCGATGGAGTCTGCGATCACCTCACGGGAAACCAGCGAGTAGCGCATGCCGGGCGTGCCCATGCTGATGCCGTCGGAGACGGTGATGGTGTTGAACAGCACGCTCTTGCCGCCCGCTTCATCGGCACCCATGCCGGCGGCATCGGCCAGCTCGTTGATGTGCATGTTGCAGGGCGTAACCATGCTCCATGTCGAGGCGATGCCCACCTGCGGTTTGGCGAAGTCTTCGGGTTTGAATCCCACCGGGTACAACATCGCTCGG
>JAPUJX010000032.1 GCA_027295975.1 Gammaproteobacteria bacterium | reverse complement strand
TCACCCAGATATACACGAACCGTGCCAACTACGATGTCGTGGTGAAAGCCATGAAAGTTTGGGGTTCCCCGGGATTTTTAGGCACGGGCGTAGCACGGGCGTAACACGAGCGTAGCGCGGGGGCAGCGCCAGGGCAGCGCGAGACTGGTTGAAAATGCCAAAACTTAGCGAAAATTTGCAACGGCATCCGCTGCTCTTTTCCGGGTGGTTAACCTACAATAGCGCGCTTTCCTGAAGTTGGGGAACGGCTGTGTCTGTTCACGAACCCGGTGTGTTACCGGATACCACACCTGAGACCACAGTTGATGTCCGCGAAACCTTTGGCCTGGATCTGGATTTACAGGTGCCAGCCTTCGTTGACAGCTCGGATCACGTTCCGGCGCTCGATGTCGACTATCGTTTCGATCACGATACGACTCTGTCGATCCTGGCGGGTTTTGCGCACAACCGGCGGGTGATGATCCAGGGGTATCACGGTACCGGTAAGTCCACCCACATCGAGCAGGTTGCCGCCCGGCTCAACTGGCCCTGCATCCGCATAAACCTGGACAGTCACATCAGTCGCGTTGATCTGGTTGGCAAAGATGCCATCGTCCTGGAGGATGGCCAACAGGTTACGGCTTTCAAGGAGGGCATGCTGCCGTGGGCGATCCAACATCCGACGGCACTGGTGTTCGACGAATACGACGCCGGACGCCCGGACGTAATGTTCGTTATTCAACGGGTGCTCGAGGTGGAAGGTAAGTTGACCCTGTTGGATCAGAACAGGATTATCACCCCGCACCCGTATTTCCGGATGTTTTCCACGACCAATACCATCGGTTTAGGAGATACCACCGGCCTGTACCACGGCACCCAGCAGATCAACCAGGGACAGATGGACCGTTGGAGCATCGTTACGACCCTCAACTATCTCGAGCACGAGGCAGAGGTGGAAATCGTTCTCGGTAAAGCCAAACACTACACCGGCGAGAAGGGGAAACGCATAATTTCCAGCATGGTCAGCGTCGCGGATCTGACCCGCAAGGGGTTTGTCAACGGCGATGTCTCCGTCGTGATGTCGCCGCGAACCGTGCTCACCTGGGCGGAAAATTCCGAAATCTTCAACGATCTCGGTTTCGCTTTTCGAGTAACCTTTCTCAACAAATGCGACGAGCTCGAGCGCCCCATCGTTTCAGAGTACTACCAGCGTTGCATGGGAACTGACCTGGGTGTAGCCACCGCGGGGATAACGCTCAAAAGCGCGTAATCCCGATGAGCGATCAAGACCATCCGTTGGAGGCGTTTAAGCGCGCGACCACGGCGACCATTCGCGCCATTGCCGAAAACGCCGAGTTGGAAGTGACTTTTGGCCAGGGTCCCGCCACCGCGAGGGGCAACCGCATTCGGGTGCCATTGCCGGTGATTGGCTGCGAGGAGCGGGAGATTGATGCGGTGCGTGGCATGGGTGATGAGTTCGCCCTCAAGGTGCGTTACCACGACGAATCCGTACACAGCCTCTTCACTCCCCGTGCGGGTCCTGCGCAAGAGATGTTTCAATGGATCGAAGACGCCCGGATTGCATCCATAGGTTCTGTGCGAATGGAAGGTGTTGCACAGAACCTCGATGCCTCCCTCGAGGTTCAATGCCAGCAGGCGGCGTTCGATACGATCACCGTCGAGTCCGAGGCCCCCCTCAGTGTTGCTGTTGGACTTCTGGTTCGCCAGCGTCTGACAGGTCGTGAACTTCCCCCGTCGGCGGAAAACGTCGTGAAATTCTGGCGCGACTACATAGAGGAGAACGCCGGGCAGGACATCCTGGCGCTCAAAGACTGTCTGATGGATCAGCAGCAGTTTGCGAACGTTTGCCGCGCGATCATCGGCGACCTGGGGCTGGCGGCCGATCTCGAAGATCCGCCGGACATGGATGAAAACACCGATGACACCGATACCGTAGACGAAGGTGCGGATTCCGACTCGGAGGCGGGCGCGGAGGATGTGGTGCTCGACGACGATGCGTTGATGGATGAGAACGCCGATGGCGAGGCGAGCATGATGGATATGGACGCCGACGTCGATATGGATGATCTGGGGGCTGAGGCTGATCCGGATGAAGCGCCCATGCGGGTACCCGATGATTCGGGTCGTATCCGGATGGACGTCAACTATCAGGCGTACACGGAGCAATTTGACGAAATCGTGCCCGCCGAGGAGTTGTGCGAACCCGACGAAATGTTGCGCTTGAGGTCGATGTTGGATCAACAGCTGATTTCTTTGCAGAATGCGACTTCCAAGCTTGCGAACCGCCTGCAGCGCAAGCTCATGGCCAAGCAGAATCGAACCTGGGAGTTCGACCTCGATGAAGGCATTCTGGATGCTTCCCGTCTCGCCCAGGTGATCATAGACCCCATGAACCCGCTTGCTTTCAAGCAGGAAAAGGAAATGCAGTTTCGGGACACGGTAGTATCGATGTTGATCGACAGTTCCGGGTCCATGCGTGGCCGCTCCATCACCATCGCAGCCATGTGTGCCGACATTCTCGGCCGCACCCTCGAGCGTTGCTCCGTGCGCGTGGAAATCATTGGTTTTACCACCCGCGCGTGGCGCGGCGGTCAGTCCCGCGAAAACTGGATTGCCGCGGGCAAACCGTCCAACCCGGGACGGCTGAACGATTTGCGTCACATCGTTTATAAATCGGCGGACGATCCATGGCAACGTACGCGGCGCAACCTTGGCCTGATGATGCGGGAAGAACTGCTGAAGGAAAATATCGATGGCGAGGCACTGATATGGGCCCATAACCGTATCGTGGTGAGGCATGAACAGAGGAAGGTACTGATGGTGATATCGGATGGCCTGCCGGTGGACAACTCCACGTTGCTGGTTAATCCCAGCAACTACCTTGAACAGCACCTGAAGTATGCGATTGAAACCATCGAGAACTATTCGCCGGTTGAACTCATTGCCATCGGCATTGGACATGATGTCACCCATCACTATCGACGCGCGGTGACCATTACCGACGCGGAGCAGATGGGTGGTGCCATGATCGACCAGTTAGCCGAACTCTTCGAGGCCGAGGCGTAGGGTATTAGACCGCGCTGGTAATTTGTTTGTGACCGCCAACCTCCACGTTTATGCGGACCGGGAAGATTTAGCGGTACTTTTCAAACAATATCGCCCGGGAATCGATGAGCTGGCATTCGGGGTGGAACCCGCGAAAGTCAAATACCGGCTGCGGCTGGCACGATATCCCGCGCTGATGGAATCTCTGGAGCGGTGGCTCGCGGGCAAAACACCCGGCCAATCCTTCGATCTGCTGGACATCGGCGCCGGTTTCGGCCGCACCTTCATTTATATGGAGGCGGCGGGACTGAAGGACAGGTTTCGGTTGCGGGGTGTGGACATTAATCCCTTACGCAAAGAACATCTGTTTGGCACGGATCGTTGGATCATCCACCAGGGAGATGCCGAACAGGGTCTGGGATTCATAAATAGCGCAGACAGTTCCTTCGATGTGGTGATATGTGAACAACTGTTGGAGCACCTCCACGATCCGGCGGGAGTGGTCGAGGAGGCGGCCCGGGTTTTGCGCCCTGGTGGCATTTTCGTCGTAGGCGTTCCCATCTTCCTCGAGCCGCTTGCGAAACTTCGCCGCTGGCGGGTGGGTCGATACGGTCTCGGCGGCTCCGATCACGTGCAGACCTACTCGCTGAAATCGATCCGGCGGCAATTGCTGGAACACTTTCGAATAGATGAACAACGCGGGTTCAGAATTATTTCCGGCGGGGTGTTGCGCAGTCTCGAAAATCGATTCTGGTGGTATCGGTTCAACCGCTGGCTGGGCGAGCGCCTGCCCGCGTATTGCATAGAAGTGCAATTGATTGCCAGGCACAAATACGAATATTCGCCAGCCAACCGAAAACGGGAAACGCCAGGGGTTAGCTAGCGCTCACGTCGATTGAGAATCGACGCCCCGGCTCACCCCACCACTTGCAATCGTTGAATCTCGGGTGGTCCCGCCATCAACCCCTTGAACCCTCCGCCGGCGGCTTTGAAGTGCTCCGAGCTGCCGTGTGCGGCGAGGGCGTCGGCATCGTCGTAAAGCTCCAATACGATGTAGTTGCCTTCCTCGTCTTTGCACAGGGTGTACAACTGATTACCGGGTTCTTTTTCACGTACCTGGGCGGCCAGGTTGAGCATGACTTCCTCGAAGGCTTCATCCTTACCTTCGGCAACGTTTAGCTTTGCGATCACTGCGAGCATTGTTTACGGTCCTCCCCTGAAAGAGGTTGAGCATAACAAGTGCCGATGTGCCAGCGCAAAAATGAGTAAAAGATGCACCGTATCAAACTACTGAGCCTGCTGGAATCCTACCGGCGCAGGTTCCCGGAAGAGTCCGCCACGGTGGGTAGATTCGTGGAGTTCGTGGGTAACCACCGGAGATGTTTCGAACGTGACTGCTGGGCCGGGCATGTGACCGGTTCGGCGTGGCTGGTGAACCGGGCGTCGAGCCATGTGCTGCTCACCCATCATAAGAAGCTCAACAAATGGTTACAGCTTGGCGGACATAACGATGGGAATAGCGACCCGTCGGCGGTAGCCCTGCGAGAGGCCCGGGAGGAGTCGGGTCTCACGGTCGCGGCTCTGCAGGACCAGGTATTCGACATAGACATTCATGAAATTCCTGCCCGCAAAGGGGATCCGGCCCACTTTCATTTCGACCTGCGTTTTGTTTTGCAAACCCTGACCAGCGACGTATTCCGGGTGAGTGACGAATCGGAAGCGCTTGCCTGGGTGCCGGTGGCGGAGTTGTCCCGGTACACCAGGGAACCCTCGATGTTGAGAATGGCTGAGAAGTGGTCGAAACTGCCTCGATTCAGGACAAATTTGTAAGTGTTTTGCCCGTTGCAACCCCTGAAAACCCGCCAGGGCAGGCCTTACTGTAAGACAGCCCTCACAGCCGCATTGACAGCCCGCAGATGGGACCTTATAAAGCACCGCATCAGGAGAACCGGACCATTTTGGAGAGGAGGAGTGAGTTCGGCATCCTGGTGGTTTTGGTAGTTTAATCGCCGCAAGGCGAGCGCTTGAGTAGCCTCTTGATCCGAGGTGCAGCCGCGGGTTGAGAGAGAGTTGGAGGGGAATTGAATGTTTTCACGCCAATTACGTGGCGGCGGTTATGCCGGCCCACGCTGCTCGTGTATAAATTTAGGGGAACATATATGAGAGTTCACTTTTCTCGGGTGGGGTGGGCGTTGCTTGCCGCGGCGTCGATCTATATACCCACATTCGCGAATGCAGCCGAAGGGCAAAGAATCGAAGAGGTTATCGTAACCGCGGAGCGGAGAGAGTCTTCCGTGCAGGATACGTCGATTTCGATTACTGCCTTCACCGGCGAGATGATGGAAGATTTTGGGATTCGTAATCAGTCGGATTTACAGAATCTGGTGCCAGCCACGACGATCCAACCTTACGATTCGGCGATCCGTGGCGTTGGGCGTAACTTCCGAAATCTGGGCGGCGATCCCGGCATTTCAACTTATATGAACGGCGTTTATTCGGAAGATTTGTACACCGCTACCATCGGTTCGTTCTGGGATATAGACCGAATCGAAATTCTGCGCGGACCGCAAGGTACGCTGTACGGCCGCAACGCCGTGGGCGGGGCAATGAATTTCCTGTACAAAAAGCCAACCGATGAGTTCGAGGCTTCGGTAAAAACCGTTTTGGGCAATTATGGAACCCAGGACGGCTACGGGGTTATTTCGGGTCCCCTCATCGATGGTGTGTTGAATTCCCGGTTTACCATATCGCAACGAAAACACGATGGTTGGGTCGAAGAAAAAGGACCAACTGGTGCCGATCTCGATAGCGGTGATGAACTCAATATAGCACTGCAGTTCGAGTGGCTCATCAACGACAAGATGACCTTCAACGTCCGTAGTAACAGGGCTAAAGTCGACCGGACATTCGGCGGCGCCGATGGCGGTGGGCTGATCGTTCTCGTCGGAGAAAACAATATCCTCCCGAATGGCGACGGACTGCGTAACTATACGGTCGAGAGTCACGGTATCCGTCCGGTGGACCCGGCGGTAACGAATGTTTTCGATTCCGCCTTCATGGATCCCAACATGCCGGTGCTCACCTATACCAACCCCACGACAGGCGCGGATATTCTTGCCCAGAGAATACGCCCGGGTGTTGATTCGACCGTTGGCTCCGGCTTTCCAAACCACGGCAGGGATGTGACGGTTGATCCCTCAGATTGTGTTTTCCTCGATCGCAAGGATATCGATGGGGATGATCTCTGTGCTTACACCAACGGTTTGAATTTCGAAATTTTCGACCAGCAGGGTAATCAGGTCGAATTCACCTGGGACATCTCCGACAGATATACCTTCAAGTACATATTCGGCTACAGCGAACTGCTGTATGAGCGAATCACGGAAGACGATTCCACCGCCAGTCTTACCGATGATCGTCAGTTTTACGTGAACCATGAAGCCGAATACGTTTCCCATGAATTGCAATTGTTCTGGGACGTGAGTGACACCCTGACCTTCACCTCGGGAGTGTTCTTTTATGATGCCGTTATCGATCAGCGTTATGATTTTTATTCGTCAACGGGGGCCCCTCAGTTCACCGATCCGGCCCAGGCGTGGGACCCCATTCTTTCCCTGGTTGCTCCGGGCCTGATTCCCGGTGATCCGCCGTTGACTTTCCTGGCGGGGTCGCCGACTCCGGTAACCCTGTACTCGGCCAGGGAAATCGCGATGGCCACAGGTGCCGTGCAAGGTGTCGCGGTGGGAAGCTGGTTGGGTGATGCTTCGCTGGGTACGATCGCTCACGGTATCGATACACCCGGTACCGATCTTCATGGTTCAAACAAGACCGAAAGGGAAGCTTTTGCGGTTTACACCCAGGGAGTCTGGGATATCAATGAGCGGTTTACCCTGACCGCCGGTGTCCGTTATGCATACGACGATATCGAGGGTGAGGAAAATTACGTTCAATACGCCGAGACCATGCTTGTACTCGACGCATTCGGCATACCGCTCGGGTTGGCTAACCAGTTGCGGGGTGCGCTTGACGCGAACCTGCAACCCACGGGTGTTGTTGCGCCCTGGATGTCCGGGACGCCAATTACCTTCGGTCTGCATCGCAGCCTCCAGCGTAAGGACGAAAAGGTCACCTGGCGGGTAAATCTGGACTACAGCGTGACTGACGATTCGTTGATCTACGCCAACGTAACCACGGGTTATCGTTCCGGCGGATTCAACCTGGCGTTTTTCAGCCAGACCCCGCAATTCGATCCCGAAGAGTTGATCGCCTACGAATTGGGTTACAAGGCGCAGTTCCTGG
>JAPUJX010000319.1 GCA_027295975.1 Gammaproteobacteria bacterium | reverse complement strand
GAGGATCAACGCGCACCGATCACTGTAGAGGTGTTGCCCAAGAAACTGGACGAAGACGTTGCGCAACTGATGGTCGAGGGTTTCGGTGGCACGGTAACCCGACTGACGCCGGATCAGGCAAGCTACATCAACGTCGAGCAGATTGGGCCGTTCAAGCCGGAGAGCTACAAATACTGAGGCAATGATCAAATCACTTCTGATATCGCTCGGCACCGTGCTGGCTGCGGTGCTGGTCGGCACCGCCGGGATCACCTACCTCGCGCTCGAACTGGGCGAAGTGACGATCGTCGAGACCAGGACTCCCAATGGAGCGCCGCGATATACCCACATCTGGTACGTTCAGGAAGGAGAAACGTTGTACCTGGAGGCTGGCCACCCGAATAATCCCTGGGTGCGCGACTTGGAGCAGATGCAGACCCTGACGCTGTCAGGTGAAGGTATCAGCGGGGAGTACCTCTTCGAACCGCGCCTGAATGCTAACGACCACGAACGAATTCGACAAATGATGCGTGGTAAGTACGGTTGGCGGGATTGGTGGATCGGGGTTGCCTTCGACACCTCACGGTCATGGCTGATCGAGCTCGAACCGGCTGGGTGAGTCGAAGCCACCGCGGGCGCCTGGAGATATCGACCGACCCGGCAACAATCGCAGTACGACATCTCAATGATCAAGAAATACAGCTGTTAGGCGTCATTCGTGATCACGTTCAAAAAGATAAAGAGTCTCGCAGAGTCATTTCCCGGAACAGAGGTGAGTACTTCTTACGGAACGCCGGCGATCAAGGTGGGAAAGAAGCTGGTGCTCCGAATGCACCACAAAGAGGATGCAATCGTATTGCTGTTGGATACGGTAGATGAGCAGCGCGAGCTTATCCAGCGCGATCCCATGGCTTTCTTCATTACGGACCACTACGCTGGTTTTCCGGCCGTTCTCATACGCCCAACGGTTGATGAGTCCATTTTCCGAGATTTGATGGAGAAGTCCTGGCGAAGGGTGGCTCGGAAATCAGACCTGATTGCGTTTGAAAGTGAGGGATAGCGAGATGACGAGCTTTTCGCGTGAACCTTGAAAGACCCGGCAGCTGGTTTGCTCTCGTCACCAACTCTGAAAAATTACGGAAGAAGCAATGGAACTGCTGCACCAGTATGGTGCCGTATCACTGAAAGTTTTTTCTCAATCGTGATTGTGGCGACTCGCCATCGAGCGACCGGAAAAGAAGGGCTTCAACCTAAAGGCGTCGCCGGACGACTGCAGCGCGCCCAGTGGAACTTCCTGGAGACCTACCCACTGTTCGCAACCTGCGTCTTCATCGTGTACTTGACCGATAGCGCCGGAAGCCTGAGTTTCTGGGGCGCAATTCTGTATCTCGGCGGCCGCGTACTGGTCGGGGCCCAGCTATTCGTGCCGGCCGGTGACCACCCGTGAGAATACCTGAACCACTGTTCCGACTGGTCAACCCGCTCATGTCGCTCGTGCTGCGGTCATGGATGCATGGCGTCATGAGTTCATCGGTGCTGCTCCTGTCGTTCGACGGACGGCGCACCGGACGTCGCATTTCGCTACCCCTTCGCTACCTGAAGAATGACGTTGGTCTCGTGTGTTTCACCACGGACAACGCCACGTGGTGGCGGAACTTCGAAGAGCCCTATCCGGTCGACGTTCTTGTTGTCGGCAAGACCCTTAGTGGCCTGGCGTCAACCGAGCGAGTCACAACCGGTGAGCCCCTCGAGGCCCTTCGTTTGTTTCTCAGCAAGTTTCCTGCGGACGCGGCCTACCACCATGTCTCGGTCGTCGACGGGATACCTTCGGAAGCCGATCTGACAAGCACCTCGATACGATCAGTTAGAGTGCAGATCGTGTGGACAAGACTTTCATCCACGGAGGGAAGCTGGAAGAATCGCGTTCCCTTCTCCACAGGCTGATGTCAGATGACCCAGGTCGTTTCCCAACTATTGAAGATCAATCTACGCATGCGTTCCAAGGAGAACATTCGGCGTCTGCTATGCGACGTCCTGGGTGGGTCGGCCGGACACGACAGAGGCTCCGAGACCATAGGTGATTTCGAAGGAAGCACGTTCGTTGTGGGCGGCGTCACCTTCGACGTCGTGGTGCCCAGTGGCCCCGATGCGCCATTGAGCAAAGTCATCGACAAGCACGGTGAGGGCATCGATTCCATCTGTTATGCGGTCAACGACATGGATCAGACCCAGTCGCAGCTCCAGAAACATGGCATTGAGTTTTCCAGGCTCACCGAGTTCCATGGCAACAAGGTCGCGTTCGTGCATCCTCGAGACGCCTGCGGCATTGCACTCGAATTCATCCAAGGCCCTCTGGTAGACAAGTCACTTCAGGCTGACTGACGGGAGACACCATGACCAAAGTCATTTGCGTGGATGCTTCGCGATATTCGTTCGACATCAACCGAGACCTTTCCGTTGCCACCAGGGAACGGAAACCCGGCCCTCCCGAAAGAATCGACGGCATGACCGTGGGTATTGTCACCATGGAATCCGATGCGCCCCACGGCGGCGAAGTCCACCATGACGGCGACGAGATTTTGTACGTAATATCCGGACGGCTCCGGGTGACCGGTGACTCCGCATTGAACGAGCCAATCGAACTGGGTCCCGGAGCGGCGTGCATTGTAAAGATGGGGGAATGGCACAAGGTCGACGTACTCGAAAAGACACAACTGCTGCACATCACCCCGGGGCCAAATGGCGATCACAGACCGCGACAAGCCGATCCCAGCTGAGTCCAGAAGCGCCGGGGCCAGGGAAAGCCAAGCCATGTCGCTGTCGTATGTTGGCCGCGGTTCGGCGCCCCCAACGACGGATCAGGACGCCAGCGAAAATCCCTCATAGCCTCGATCAGCCACTTCACGGCACTTTTCTGCATACGGCGGAAACCCGAGATACGGCATGAACACCCGCGGCTTGCCCGGGATGTTCGAACCCAGGTACCACGAGTTGCAGCGGGGGTAGAGGCTTGCGTCGCCGACTTCGTTGACGTGCGCAACCCAGGCTTCCTGTGCCTCCGGTTGGGCATCGATACGTGCCAGCCCTTTCTGATCTACGTAGGCGATGCAATCTGCTATCCAATCCACATGATGCTCGATGGACGGCAGCATGTTCGTCAGCACCGACGGACTGCCCGGGCCGGTGACGGTGAACAGGTTGGGGAAACCCGAGATTGCGAGCCCCAGATAGGTTTTCGGCCCTTCCGCCCAGGCATCCTGCAGCGGCAGACCGCCGGCACCCTGGATGTCGATCTTCATCAGCGCACCGGTCATGGCATCGAATCCGGTCGCAAATACGATTACATCGAACTCGTAGGAGGCTTCGCCCGTGCGTAAGCCGCTTGCCGTAATCGATTCGACCGGATTATCGCTCACATCCACCAGCGAAACGTTATCCCGATTGAAGGTCGCGTAGTAGCTGGTATCGACGCACAGCCGTTTGCAGCCCACCACGCTCGTTGGCGAGAGCAGCGCGGCGGTCTCAGGGTCTTTGACAATCTCGGTGATCTTGTCACGGATGAAGTCCGCGGCCGTCTCGTTCGCTTCGGTGTCGAACAGCAGGTCTGCGAACGCGGCCATGAATGGCAGGCCGCCGCGCGCCCAACGTGCCTCGTATTCCCGTTCCCGCTCCTCGGCCGTCACGTCTACCGCATTGGCCTCGTTGTAGCCAAAATTCGCATGGAACGCCGTCGTCTTGTTGGCTGCGCGAAAGGCCGGATAGTCCGCCTTGCGTTCGCGCACCTTCTCCGGATCGAGCGGTTGGTTATGCGCCGGGATCGAGTAGTTCGGCGAACGCTGGAATACCGTAACCTGGTCGGCCTGAGCGGCAATCAGCGGAATACTCTGAATGGCCGACGAGCCGGTGCCAATCACTGCGACCCGTTTACCGGTGAAATCGACGGGGTCGTGTGGCCAGTTCCCGGTGTGGTACCAATCGCCTTCAAACTGATCCAGCCCCTCGAATTGCGGTAAGTTCGCTGACGACAGACAGCCCGTGGCCATCACCACGTAGCGTGTTTCGAACGCGTCGCCCGTGCTGGTGGTTACCGACCAGCGGCTGGTCGATTCGTCGAAGCGGGCGCTCTCGACCCGTGTGTTGAGTTTGACGTCATCGCGCAGATCGAATCGATCTGCCACGTGATTGATGTAATCGAGAATTTCTGGCTGGGTGGCGTAGCGTTCCTTCCACTCCCAATCCTGCTGGAGCTCCGCGGAAAACTGATACGAGTACTCCATGCTTTCGATGTCGCAGCGTGCGCCGGGATAGCGGTTCCAGAACCAGGTTCCGCCGATACCACTGCCGGCTTCGAGCACCTTGGCTTCGAGCCCAAGTCCGCGCAGCTTGTGGAGCATGTAGACGCCGGCAAAGCCGCCGCCCACAACGACCACATCCAACTTTTCAGCA